>NZ_JAOXMC010000260.1:0-265 GCF_026343815.1 Pseudomonas sp. BJa3
GTGTTCATGTTCGGCAGCATCCAGCTGGGCGGCGCGCTGTATCGCGCCTACGCGCCGGGCGGTTTCCTGGTGATGGCGCTGTGCGCGGCCTGCGCCATTCCGCTGGTGCTGGCGGCGGAAAAGCGCGCGCGGGCGGCCTGAGGCCGGGCCCGCGTCGGGCAGCCGCGCGGCGCGAACCGCCCGGACCGCTCAGCCCGCCCGGCTGCCCTCCAGCGCCCGCGCCAGCGTCTCGAACACGCGCGGATCGCCGGACTGCGCGACGTTG
>NZ_JAOXMC010000261.1:0-265 GCF_026343815.1 Pseudomonas sp. BJa3
ATCCAGATCCTCGGAGGCAACGGCTACATCAATGACATCCCGTCTGTCCGACTGTAGCTCTACGACAAGCTGTACGAGATTGGCGCCGGCACCATCGAGATCCTACGGATGCTGATAGGCCGCGAACTGTTCAACGAAACACGCTGAGCATAATTAACTGGCGCACATGGCTAACATGCACACCCCGATCAACCCGAGCTAGGCGGAACTCTCCGCCAACAGCGAGGCCAGGCTCGAACAGGTAAAGGGCCTGGGCGGCGTGCTC
>NZ_JAOXMC010000262.1:0-264 GCF_026343815.1 Pseudomonas sp. BJa3
AAGCGCTGGCCGCATAGCGCTACCTGTCCAACTTTCGGGGGTCAGTTCACGTAAGGGCGAAAAGGTGACTATGCGTCAGTATAGCCAATGAATGCGCTTACAACTGTAAAAACCCACACCAACCGCATTTGACTTTGACTTTGACTTACACAGTGTGTGTTTTGAAAGTTATATGCGCATTCAGTTGCGATGGTGACGCATAATCACCTTTCCGCCCTTACGGCGGGTCCCTTTTTGAAGCATCAAAAAGGAACCAAAAAATGC
>NZ_JAOXMC010000263.1:0-264 GCF_026343815.1 Pseudomonas sp. BJa3
GAAGCGTTCGCGGCCTTGCCGCGTCTCCACGTCTACGCCCTCGGCGTCGCGGCGGACCGCCAGCACGGGGCAGGAAAGGCGCTCCCGCACGCGCCAGCGTGCCCGCAGCGCAGCCACATACGTCGCCGAGCCACCCGTCACCACACGCCAGGGCGAGCGTTCGCCGAGGGTCAGCATGTGGTGGTTGGCCATGAATTGGACCAGGTAGCGCGCCGGGAAAGCGAGGATGCCCTGTGGCGGTGAGGACCACAGGGCCGAGGCCAT
>NZ_JAOXMC010000264.1:0-264 GCF_026343815.1 Pseudomonas sp. BJa3
GAGCGGATGGGACGGCTGGTCTCGACCCGCCTGCGCGATGTGCTGGACGCCTATACGGCCTCGGAACTCGATCGGGCCGTCGCCGTCTGGCAGACCGACGACGAGGTCGACGAGCACTACAACGCCCTGTTCCGCGAACTGCTGACCTACATGATGGGCGATCCACGCACGATCGGCGCCTGCACCCATCTGCTCTTCATGGCCAAGAACCTGGAGCGGATCGGCGACCACGCGACCAATATCGCCGAAACCGTCCACTACGAG
>NZ_JAOXMC010000265.1:0-264 GCF_026343815.1 Pseudomonas sp. BJa3
GGAGGAAGCCCATGCCCATGTGGTCCTGCAGGTAGTTGCGTGTCTGCGGATCGGTGGTCAGGCGGTTGACGTCGCCGTGGTAGAACACCTGCCGCGGCAGCCAGTGGTTGGCGAACGCGTCCAGCCAGGGGTCCGGCGTTTCGATGCGCAGGCAACCTGCGCCGGTTTCGAGGTACGCGGCGCTGGCGTCCCGGGCGTCAGCGAAACCGTCCAGCGATAGATGCCGTGCGCGCAACTGGCGGATCTCGTCGTCATCGCGCGCGG
>NZ_JAOXMC010000266.1:0-264 GCF_026343815.1 Pseudomonas sp. BJa3
TCGCCCCGTCCTCCCTGCAGACATCGCCACGCTCTGCAAATTCCCTCAGAGCGCGGACGAACTCGTCTACATGTTCCCCAAAGCCACCTACCCGCTCACACACGCGCAACTAAACGAAGCCATCGCCCAGCGCAGTGGTTCGACAGTGATCGAGGCCGATGGCGTGATCGTTGGATTCGCCTAGTTCTACAACGCCGACCACGGCGGTGTATGAGAGCTGGTTTATGTGGTGGTTGCGCAGGCTGCGCGGGGTAATTGGTTGTC
>NZ_JAOXMC010000267.1:0-264 GCF_026343815.1 Pseudomonas sp. BJa3
GGTCCAGCGCCTCGCTCTCGGCGCGGCGATAGCCGGGAGTGTTGAGGATGCCGGCGAGCAGGTTGCGGTTGACGAACATGTGCTGCGCCACCAGCAGGTTCTCCACCACCGACATGTCCTTGAACAGGCGGATGTTCTGGAAGGTCCGCGCCAGCCCGGCGCGGTTCACCAGGTGGGTGCCGCCGAACATCTTGTAGTAGAGGCGACTGCCCAGTTGCGGCGGCTTGACGAAGTCGTCCAGCTGGAACGGCTCGCCGAGCACCT
>NZ_JAOXMC010000268.1:0-264 GCF_026343815.1 Pseudomonas sp. BJa3
CGCCAAGGAAGCCGCCCACGAATCCGCGCCCGACAGCGGGGCGTGGACTACGCTGCGCGACGGTGACGTGGTGATCGCGGCGATCACGTCGTGCACCAACACCTCCAACCCTGCGGTGATGCTCGGTGCGGGCCTGCTGGCGCGCAATGCGGCTGCAAAAGGCTTGAAAGCGCAGCCGTGGGTGAAGACTTCGCTCGGGCCGGGCTCGCGCGTGGTCACCGACTATCTCGAGAAGGCGGGCGTCCTCGACGATCTCGAGAAGCT
>NZ_JAOXMC010000269.1:0-264 GCF_026343815.1 Pseudomonas sp. BJa3
GAAGAAGCAGGTTTAGACAGCTCAGGACAGGTTACACTTTATGATGGTCGGACTGGAGAGCCTTTTGATCGTCCGGTGACAGTTGGATATATTTATATGTTGAAATTGCATCACCTTGTTGACGATAAGATTCATGCACGTTCAATTGGTCCGTATTCGCTTGTGACACAGCAGCCGTTAGGTGGTAAGGCACAATTTGGTGGTCAGCGTTTTGGTGAAATGGAGGTTTGGGCACTTGAGGCATATGGTGCTGCATATACTTTG
>NZ_JAOXMC010000026.1:0-58694 GCF_026343815.1 Pseudomonas sp. BJa3
GTCACCTCCCTCCGCAAGACCTGCGTTCGGCCTCCTGAAGTCGCAATTTGTGTCGCCTGAACTATCGCGCACTTAGAAGCAAAAGCAGAGCAGAGCAAGAGCAAGAGCAAGAGCAAGAGCAAGAGCAAGAGCAAGAGCAAGAGCAAAACTTGGAGAATTATCGATTGAAAATAAGACAATACACCGACGCACCGAAATACAACCTGAATTCGCATGCAACTTCAAACCGACACTAACTACCACTCGCGAATCAACAAGAACATCAAACTTAAGTCAAGACAACAACTCCCCCTCAACCCGATCCCTCCCCCCCTGCTTGGCCGCATATACACCAGCATCCGCCCGCAACAACAATGCATCCGCCCCCTCCCCAGCGCGCCACCCCGCTACCCCGAAACTCGCGGTGACCCGCCCGACGCCTTCCACCGGCACACTGCGCACCCCCCGCCACAACTCCTGTGCCAGCACCCGCGCCTGCTCGGCACTGCTCCCGGGACACAACACCATGAACTCCTCCCCACCCAATCGGCAGAACACATCGGTCCGCCGCAGCCGATGCGCGATCCGCTGGCACAAGCTGCGCAGCACATGATCCCCGACCGCGTGCCCGAACTGATCGTTGATACGCTTGAAATGGTCGATGTCCAGCATGATCACCGCCAGGTCCAGACCTTCGCGCTGCGCCCGATCCAGCTCGTTGCGCAACCGCTCCTGGAAATAGCGCCGGTTGTAAATGCCGGTCAGGGCGTCGGTCACCGACAATGCGCGCAACTCTTCCTCGACCCGCTTGAGATCCGAGATATCCGTCAGGTAGCCATGCCAAAGCGTGCTGCCGTGCTCGCCGATCTCCGGCGTCGCCTCCCCGCGCACCCAGCGCAGCCCCGCTTGCGGCAGGCACACCCGGTATTCCTCCCGCCATGGCGTCAGGTGCTCGGCGGAATAGCGCACCGAACGCCGTACCCGCTCCAGGTCGTCCGGGTGAATTCGCTCGAACACCGCCGTGGCATCCTCGCGCAACACCGCCAGGTCCACTTCATAGATCTCGTGCAGCCCCTGGCTGGCGTAGGGGAAACAGGAATGTCCATCAGCATCCAGGCGATACTGGTAGATTCCGCCAGGTACCTCGGCACTGAGTTTCTCCAGCAAGCGGTCGCGGGCCGCCAGGGCCTCGTGTACCCGACGCCGCTCGGTGACATCGATGCAGATTGCCAGGTAACCCACCCACAACCCCTGCTCATCCAGCACCGCCGTCACCAGCATGTTGGCCAGCAGATGGCTGCCGTCCTTGCGCACCAGTGTCCAGTCCGCTGGCTGTGCACCACCTTCCTGCGCAGTCTCGGCAAACATCGCCTGGCCGGCGCCGACCTCGCGACCAAAACGCTGACTCAGGGCATGGGCGCGCTGGTGCAGCTCATCAGCCAGTACCAGGTCCTCCAGACGCAGCTGGCCCAGGGCTTCACTGGCCGAATAGCCCAGCATGCGTTCGGCACCCGCATTGAAAGTGCCGATCACCCCGCGCAAGCTGGTGGCGATAATCGCAACCTGAGTCGCAGCATCAAGCACGCTGCGCAACTGATTGTGAGTCTCGCGCAACGACTGCTCGCTGACACGTAGCTCGGCAGTACGCCGTGCGACCAGGCCCAGGGCACGTTGGCGCTGGCTGAACAGGCTGTAGAGCAACAGCGCCAGCAATACGCTCAACAGGCCGCCGAGCAATGCCACCACCGGTACCGCCGACGACTGGTTGGCCAATAGAAAGTCCTGGCTTGGGCGAATGTCGAGCTGGTAGTGATGGTCAGCCAGGTGCAGCAGGTGACTGCTGGCAAGGCCCATGCGCGCAGGCGGCCCGCCAGAATCGAACAGCACCTCGTGACCACCCTCGTTGGACAGGTCGAGAATGCGCACCACCAGGTTGTCGTCGGCTACGGTGGGCAGGCTCTCGGCAATCAACTGGTGCAGGCTCAGCAAGGCCATCACATAACCTCGGGGCAACCCATTCGCAGACGCCTCATCGCCAAAGACGGGAGCGACCATCAGCAGGCCACGGGTGTAGGTCGGCTGGACATTGATCATGTCCAGCGGCGCGGACACCGCCATGCTGCCGCGTGCCTGGGCCCGGGCAAGTGGCGCGGCGCGCGGCGCCTGCCCGCCCAGGTCGAAACCATAGGGCTGGGCCTCATGGCTTGCCGCCTGGGTATACAGGATCGGGTAATAGTGATCGCGCATCGCAGCCGGCTGTAATCGGCCCTGGGCGTCCAGGTCACGGATCTGGTAAGGCTGACCCAGCAAGGCGCTGGAGCGCTGCTCGAACGCGGTACGCTGCCCCGACGCTACCCGCGGTGCCCAGGAGTAGGCCTGGGTGCGATGCAGCAATGGGCGTGCGTAACCATCGAACGCGTAGGGCGTGACTTCACTGGAGTATGTGATAAAGCGGCGCAGGCCATCCAGGCGCAGCTCCTGCTCCTCGAATCGTTCAACGATACGGCTGTAGCGCTCACTGGCCAACAGCTCGAAACGCTGGCGCAGTTGCTGCTTGAAGAAGGTCTGCGTGGCAATGGCCAGCGCGGCCGTGAGCAGCGCCCCGGCGACCAGCGCCGCCAGGGCCACGCCCCAGGCCGACAGCTCGTCACCGAACAGGCCAAGCGGCTTCGCAGGTACGCCTGGGTTCGACATAGAGGACTCTCAGCAACGTCAGCGTCCTGCGTATTGTCCCGCCCTGTCCTGCTTTATAGCCGCTGGCCAGTGGCCACGCCATGTACCTCGTCGGCTCAGCGCAAACGCAGCTGCCAGGCGCGATGGATGCGGTTGTTGCGAGCGAAGTCAGGATCCAGGGTCTGGGCGCTGATTTCCTCCACCGCATACCGCGTCGCCAGGTGCTCGTCGAGCTGGAACTTGCGGAAGTTGTTGGAGAAGTACAGCACACCACCCGGCGCCAGGCGCGCCATGGCCAGGTCGAGCAGCTGCACATGGTCGCGCTGCACGTCGAACACCCCTTCCATGCGCTTGGAGTTGGAGAAGGTCGGCGGGTCGATGAAGATCAGGTCGTAGCTGTCCTGGGCGTTCTCCAACCAGGCCATGACGTCGCCCTGCTCCAGGCGGTTGCGCTCGGAGAAACCGTTGAGCGACAGGTTGCGCCGTGCCCAGTCCAGGTAAGTCTTCGACAGGTCGACGCTGGTGGTGCTGCGCGCGCCACCCTTGGCTGCGTGCACGCTGGCCGTGGCGGTGTAGCAGAACAGGTTGAGGAAGCGCTTGCCCGCCGCCTCGCGCTGGATACGCAGGCGCATCGGGCGATGGTCGAGGAACAGGCCGGTGTCCAGGTAGTCGGTGAGGTTGACCAGCAGCTTGACGCCGCCTTCGCTGACTTCCTGGAAGCGTCCTTCGGTGGCCTGGCGTTCGTACTGGCGAGTGCCGGTCTGGCGTTCCCGGCGCTTGAGCACCACGCGCTGCGGATCGACGCCCAGGGCTTGGGGAATCGCGCTGAGCGCGTCGAGCAGGCGCGCCTGGGCCTTGTCCGGATCGATCGAGCGGGGCGCGGCGTATTCCTGCACGTGTACCCAGTCGTGATACAGGTCGACTGCCAGCGCGTACTCGGGCATGTCGGCATCGTACACGCGGTAGCAATCGACTTTCTCGCGACGGGCCCACTTGCCCAGCTGCTTGAAGTTCTTCTGCAGGCGATTGGCGAACATCTGCGCGCCTTCCGACAGGCGCGCCGGCTCGCTGGCCACCGCTGCCTGGCGGCGCGGCTCGTCCTCGCCCGCCTCGGGCTGGGCCTGGCGACGATCGCCGGTGACGAACTGGTCCGGCTGGACCTTGAACAGCAGCAACTTGCACGGCAATGCGCCGTTCCAGAAAGCGTATTGCTTGTGGCTGCGGATGCCCATGCGCTTGCCCAGCTCCGGCGCACCGGTGAACACCGCCGCGTCCCAGCCCATACACGCCTGGCGCAGGCGCTCGCCGAGGTTCTGGTAGAGGTACAGCAGGCTGGCTTCATCACCCAGGCGCTCGCCATAGGGCGGGTTGCTGATCACCAAGCCCTTCTGGTTCTGGTCCGGGCGCGGTTCGAAGCTCGCTACCTCGCCCTGGTAGATCTTCACCCAGTCGCCCAGGCCTGCGCGCTCGACGTTGTTGCGCCCCGGCTGGATCAGCCGCGGGTCGGCCTCGTAGCCACGAATCCACAGCGGTGGCTTGGCCAGGCCCACCTGGGCACGGGCCTGGGCCTCGTCGTGCAGCTTGCGCCACAGCGCCGGCACATGCCCGAGCCAGGCCGTGAAGCCCCAGCGCTCGCGCTTGAGGTTGGGGGCGATGTCGGCGGCGATCATCGCCGCCTCGACCAGGAAGGTGCCCACACCGCACATCGGGTCAGCCAGGGCGCCGCCCTCGGCTGCAATACGTGGCCAGCCCGAACGGATCAGCACCGCCGCTGCCAGGTTTTCCTTCAATGGCGCCGCGCCCTGCTGCAGGCGATAACCGCGCTGGTGCAGGCTGTGGCCGGACAGGTCGAGGGACAGGATGGCCTCGCCACGATCCAGGCGCAGGTGTACGCGCACATCCGGGTCGACCTTCTCCACCGACGGGCGCAGGCCTTCGCGGTTGCGCAGCTTGTCGACGATGGCGTCCTTCACTTTCAGGGCGCCGAAGTGGGTGTTGTCGATACCCGAACCATGGCCGCTGAACTCCACCGCCAGCGTACCGTCGGCCGCCAGGTGATCAGCCCAATCGAGGGCATGCACACCGTCATAGAGGTCATCGGCGTTCTTCATGGAAAAACGCTTGAGCACCAGCAGCACCCGGTTGGCCAGGCGCGACCACAGGCACAGGCGATAGGCGGTTTCCATATCGGCGTCGCCGCGAATGGCCGAGGTGTGTTCACGCACCTCGCTCAGGCCCAATTGGCGGGCCTCCTCGGCGAGCAGGCCTTCAAGACCCTTGGGGCAGGTGAGATAAAGTTCGAAACGGTCCGACATGTGCAATCCAGAGCCTTTGGCTAGGTAGATGGCAAACCGACGCATCGGCTGCCGCTGTTTGCCCGGGCACCTTTCCAGCAGGCGCCCGGGTGGCCTTGCGAAGCGCTCGCAAGACCTGGCCGCCCGGCAGACCAACGCCTCGCGCAGAAGCGAAAGAGGCTTTGATCGTCGGGCAGTGTGAAAATTTCGTGGACCCAGGATTCAGATGTGACCCTTCGTCGCATTACCAATTATTACTGTCATCAGCGAGCAACGCTGGCCATTTGACGTCAACGCTGACTAAACCCTGATCATAGCGGGCTCAACGGCAAACAAGGTTGAGTCGCATTTATTTACTTATCCCCTCACCCTCGGAAAGGTTACGTCCTTATGACAAATCGATCATTCACACTGTGACTCGCATTCGTTAGAACTGATCTCAGGCCGCACCGCAACGGGGCGGCACTTTCAGCCCGCGACGCCGGCAGCGGGCGCAAACCGGCAGAACGATTCTGCCCGGCCTCGGAGAGGCCGACGGGACATTACAGTCAACAAGTGAGGGCAACACCCTATGAGAAGACTTAAGCGTGATCCGTTGGAAAGAGCATATTCACGTGGCTACCAGTATGGAGTCACCGGCAAATCCCGCGAACTTTGCCCCTTCAATCTACCCTCTGTACGCCAAGCCTGGATCAACGGCTGGCGCGAAGGTCGCGGCGATAACTGGGATGGCATGACCGGCACCGCTGGCATTCATAGACTCAACGAAAATCACGCCGTTGGCTGAACGAGGACACTGAATTCGAGTCACCATGCGCGCCCTATCCGGGCGGCGGGCTGCGGCCCAGGGGGTCCCTTGAGGGACCCCTTTTTTATGCTTCGAATCTTTCAACCATCGCTGCTGGCGCGGGCTTTTACTCAGTCATTGGCGCGGCATCGCCGCAATCGCATCCACCGCTTCACGAATCAACGCCGGGCCTTTGTAGATGAAGCCCGAATAGATTTGCACCAGGCTAGCCCCAGCGGCGATCTTCTCAGCCGCGTGACGCCCCTCGGTAATGCCGCCAGCGGCGATGATCGGCAGCTTGCCGCCCAGCTCGCCCGCCAGCACCTTCACCGTGTGCGTGCTCTTTTGCAGCACCGGGGCGCCCGACAGGCCGCCCGCCTCGCCCCCGAACGGCAGCCCTTCGACACCTTCGCGGCCCAGGGTGGTGTTGGTGGCGATCACCGCATCCATGCCCGACTCGCGCAGCGCCGCGGCAACCAGCGCGGTCTCTTCGTCGCTCATGTCCGGTGCGATCTTGATCGCCACCGGCACGCGCTTGCCGTTGGCCGTGGCCAGCTGTTCACGTCGTTCGGCCAGGGCATCGAGCAGTTGCTTGAGCGAGTCGCCGAACTGCAGCGAACGCAGGCCCGGGGTATTCGGCGAGCTGACGTTGACGGTGATGTAGCTGGCGTCGTTGTAGACCTTTTCCAGGCAGATCAGGTAGTCGTCCTGGGCCCGCTCGACCGGAGTGTCGAAGTTCTTGCCGATGTTGATGCCCAGTACCCCGGTGTATTTCGAGGCGCGCACACGTGCCAGCAAGTGGTCCACACCCAGGTTGTTGAAGCCCATGCGGTTGATGATGGCCGTGGCTTCAGGCAGGCGGAACAGCCGTGGCTTGGGGTTGCCCGGCTGCGGGCGCGGCGTCACGGTGCCGATCTCGACGAAACCGAAACCCAGCTGGGCGAAACCGTCGATGGCTGCGCCGTTCTTGTCCAGGCCTGCGGCCAGGCCGACCGGGTTGGCGAAGTTCAAGCCCATCACCGTCACCGGCAACGCCGCCGGCTGCTTGCACAGCAGACCGTTGAGCCCGAGGCGGCCACCGGCGCCGATCAGGTCCAGCGAGAGGTCGTGGGAGGTTTCCGGGGAGAGCTTGAACAGCAGCTGGCGGGCCAGGGTATACATGGGCGGGCGGACTCGCGGTGTGTGAGGGGGCGATTATAGCCAGCGCGCCGCCAGGGCGACAGGCCCATGGCACATGGGTTGCTATGTCAGTTGCAGGCAGCCCATTGCGAACGCTCGAGGAACTCCGTGAACACAGCCCTCCCGACAACGCCCCTGGCCTGGGTCAACGGCAGCGACGCGCCGGAAAAACCCAGCCTGGACATCGGTTTCATGGCCCTCACCGACTCCGCCTCGGTAGTGGTCGCCGCCACCCAGGGTTTCGCCCAGCCATTTGGCCTGACTCTCAACCTGCGCCGCCAGGCCTCCTGGGCCGGACTGCGCGACAAGCTGGTCAGCGGCGAGCTCGACGCCGCCCACTGCCTCTATGGCCTGGTGTACGCGGTGTACCTCGGTATCGGCGGCGTGCCCGCCAGCCCCCTGGCCGTGCTTATGGGCCTGAACCAGAACGCCCAGGCCATCAACCTCTCTCCCGCACTGCAGCGCAAGGGCGTGACCAACCCCGAGGCACTGGCGCGGCTGGTGCACCAGCAAGGCGCACGGCTGACCTTCGCCCAGACCTTTCCCACCGGCACCCATGCCCTGTGGCTGTACTACTGGCTGGCCAGCCAGGGTATCCACCCATTGCGTGACGTCAGCAGCGTCGTGGTGCCCCCGGCACAGATGGCCGCCCACCTGCAGGCCGGGCGTATCGACGGCTTCTGCGTCGGCGAACCCTGGTCGGCGGAAGCGCTCGCCAAGGGCCAGGGCTTCACCCTGGCCACCAGCCAGTCGATCTGGCCCGATCACCCCGAAAAGGTCCTGGCCTGCGCGCGCGGTTTCGTCGAGCAGTACCCCAACAGCGCCCGCGCGCTTATCCAGTCGGTACTCGCCGCCGCGCGTTTCATCGAGCAGAGCCAGGAAAACCGCCGCAGTACCGCGCAACTGCTCAGCGGCAGCGCCTACCTTGACACCCCCGTCGACAGCATCGAGCCGCGCCTGCTCGGCGACTACCAGGATGGCCTCGGCCATCGCTGGCACGACCCCCATGGCCTGCGCCTGTTCGACCAGGGCCGGGCCAACCTGCCCTACCTGTCCGACGGCATGTGGTTCATGACCCAGTTCCGCCGCTGGGGCCTGCTGCGTGACGACCCGGACTACCTCGGGGTCGCCCGCCAGGTGCAACAGCTGGCCCTCTACCGCGAGGCCGCCTCGGCACTGGGCGTGCCCTGCGCCGACCTGCCCATGCGCAGCAGCCTGCTGCTCGACGGCCGCCGCTGGGACGGCAGCGACCCCCATGGCTATGCGCGCAGCTTCCCCCTGCACGCCCTGGACGCGGCGCCTGATGTCCGCGCCAGTCACTGAGGGGGGGCGAACATGCTGCGTATTCTGCTGATCGACGACACCGAAAAGAAAGTCGGTCGTCTCAAGGCGGCCCTGATCGAGGCCGGCTTCGAAGTGATCGAGGCCGGCAACCTGAGCATCGACCTGCCCGCCTGTGTCGAAACGGTGCACCCGGACGTGGTGCTGATCGATACCGAGTCACCTGGCCGCGATGTGATGGAACAGGTAGTGCTGGTCAGCCGCGATCGCCCCCGCCCGATCGTGCTGTTCACCGACGAGCACGACCCCGACGTGATGCGCCAGGCGATCCAGGCTGGAGTCAGCGCCTACATCGTCGAGGGGATCCAGGCCACGCGCCTGCAGCCGATCCTCGACGTGGCCATGGCCCGCTTCGAAAGCGACCAGGCGCTGAAGGCGCAATTGCTGGCCCGCGACCAGCAACTGGCCGAGCGCAAGCGCATCGAACAAGCCAAGGGCCTGCTGATGAAAATGAAGGACTGCAACGAGGAAGCGGCCTACACCCTGATGCGCCGCCAGGCCATGAGCCGCCAGCAGAAGCTGATCCAGGTAGCGGAACAGATCATCGCCATGTCGGAGCTGCTGGGGTAGGCAAGACCTTGGCCCGCCTCTTGCTCATGCAACCCCGGGTAGCCAACGGCGGTTGCCCCCCAGACCCCGACAAAGACGTCGCTTCCCCGCCACTCATCCGTGGACCGGGCAGCGGCGTCTTTTCGTTTCCACCCTGTGTTGTGCGCCCCACGAGGTGTCCGATGAATACGAGCTTCTGGAAATCCGGGCATGTGCCCACCCTGTTCGCCGCCTTCCTGTATTTCGACCTGAGCTTCATGGTCTGGTACCTGCTCGGGCCGATGGCGGTGCAGATTGCCGCCGACCTGCAACTGACCGCACAGCAACGCGGCCTGATGGTGGCCACGCCGATCCTGGCCGGTGCGCTGCTGCGCTTTGCCATGGGCGTACTGGTCGATCGCCTGTCGCCCAAGACCGCCGGGCTGATCGGCCAGGTGGCGGTGATCGTCGCCCTGGCCTGTGCCTGGCAGCTGGGCGTGCACAGCTACGAACAAGCCTTGCTGCTGGGTGTGTTCCTTGGCTTTGCCGGCGCCTCGTTCGCCGTATCCCTGCCGCTGGCCTCGCAGTGGTACCCGCCGCAACACCAGGGCAAGGCCATGGGCATCGCCGGTGCCGGCAACTCCGGCACGGTGTTCGCCGCGTTGCTGGCGCCGGCGCTGGCCGCCGCCTTCGGCTGGAACAATGTGTTCGGCTTTGCCCTGCTGCCGCTGCTGCTGACCCTGGTGCTGTTCGCCTGGCTGGCCCGCAATGCCCCGCAACGGCCCAAGCCCAAGGCCACCGCCGACTACCTCAAGGCCCTCGGCGACCGCGACAGCTGGTGGTTCATGTTCTTCTACAGTGTCACCTTCGGCGGCTTCATCGGCCTGGCCAGCGCCCTGCCTGGCTATTTCAGCGACCAGTATGGCCTGAGCCCGGTGACTGCCGGCTACTACACCGCCGCCTGCGTGTTCGCCGGCAGCCTCATGCGCCCGCTCGGCGGCGCCCTGGCCGACCGCTTCGGTGGCATCCGCACCTTGCTGGCAATGTACAGCGTGGCCGCCGTATGCATCGCGGCGGTGGGCTTCAACCTGCCCAGCGCGACGGCGGCCCTGGCGCTGTTCGTCAGCGCGATGCTCGGTCTGGGCGCTGGCAATGGCGCGGTATTCCAGTTGGTGCCACAGCGCTTCCGCCAGGAAATCGGCGTGATGACCGGGCTGATCGGCATGGCCGGCGGTATCGGTGGCTTCCTGCTCGCCGCAGGCCTGGGCAGCATCAAGCAACATACCGGCGACTATCAACTGGGCCTGTGGCTGTTCGCCAGCCTCGGCCTGCTGGCCTGGTTCGGCCTGCATGGCGTCAAGCAGCGCTGGCGCACAACCTGGGGATCGGCCGCAGTCACCGCGGCCCGAGTCTGAGGGCACGCGATGAGCCTGCAATTGAGCTTCGCTCATGCCAGTGCCACCGGGCCACGCCCGGATAACCAGGACGCCCTGCGCCTGGTCACCCCGGTGCCGGAACTCGCGGCCAGCAAAGGCTACCTGTGCGCGCTGGCCGATGGCGTCAGCCAGTGCGCCGACGGCGGCCTGGCAGCGCGCGCCAGCCTGCAGGCCCTGGCCCTGGACTACTACGCCACGCCCGCCACCTGGAGCGTGGCGCAGGCCATCGACCGCCTGCTGGTGGCGCAAAACCGCTGGTTGCGCGCCCAGGGCAATGGCCAGCCGCTGCTCACCACCCTCAGCGCCTTGGTACTGCGTGGGCGACGCTTCACCCTCGCGCATATCGGTGACTGCCGGGTATATCGCTGGCAAAACGGGCAATTGCAATGCATGAGCGAAGACCATGTGTGGGAACAGCCCGGCATGCAACATGTGCTCAAGCGGGCCCTGGGCCTGGACCAGCAGTTGCTGGTGGACTACCTGGAAGGCGACCTTCTTGAAGGCGAGTGCTTCGTGCTACTCAGCGATGGCGTGTGGGCCTGCCTGGGCGACGCGCACATCCAGTCGATCCTGCGCGAACAACCTGACCTGCAGCAAGCCGCCGACACCCTCGTGGCCAGCGCGCATCATCGTGGCAGCCAGGACAACGCCAGTGCCCTGCTGGTGCGGGTCGACCGGCTGGGCGCGACCAACCTCGGCGACACCCTGGCGCAGCTCCAGCAGTGGCCCCTGCCCGGCGCGCTGCGTGACGACCAATTGATCGACGGTTGGCAAGTCGACAGTTTGCTCGCCCAGAGCCGGCAGTCGCTGCTCTATCGCGTTTGTGATCCACAAGGTCAGGCTTGGTTGCTCAAGACCTTGCCGCAGACCCGTCAGGACCCAGGGGCGGCCCAAGCCCTGCTATTGGAAGAGTGGTTCCTGCGCCGGGTCGCCGGCCGGCACTTCCCCGAAGTACACCCGGCCCGCCATCGACAGCACCTGTATTACCTGATGCGCGAATACCCAGGCACGACCCTTGCCGACCTGTTCAAGGCGGGCGGTCCCCTACCGCTGGCGCAATGGCTGGAGATAGCCCGCCAATTGCTGCAGGCCGTCGGCGCGCTGCATCGACGTAACCTGCTGCACCGCGACATCAAACCGGAAAACCTGCATTACGGCAGCGATGGCCAACTGCGCCTGCTGGACTTCGGGCTGGCGTACTGCCCAGGGCTTTCCGAGGACCCGCCCCATACCTTGCCGGGCACCCCCACGTTCCTTGCCCCGGAAGCCTTCGACGGCCTGCCCCCCCGGCCGCGCCAGGACCTCTATGCGGTGGGCGTGACACTTTACCACCTGCTTACCGGCCACTACCCCTACGGCGAGGTCGAGGCGTTCCAACGGCCACGCTTCGGGGCACCCGTGAACCCCGCGCGCTACCGCCCAGATATACCGGAATGGTTGCAGCGCAACCTGTTGCAGGCGGTGGCGCCAGACCCGGCGCAGCGGTTCGAGACCGCTGAACAATGGTTGCTGCTGCTGGAGCGAGGAGATCGTCAGGAGCTGGACGAGCGGCCACGGCCGCTGCTGGAGCGTGAGCCGTTGAAGGTATGGCGAGCGCTAGGGCTGCTGTCGATGTTGCTGAACATGCTGTTACTGCTGGTGCTGCTCAAACGCTGAACACGACCTAGAAATCGCGGACAAAGAAAAACCCGGCCAAGGCCGGGTTTTCCGTGAAGCATCAAACCAATTACTTGGCCTGGGCTTCTACCTGAGCTTCTACGCGACGGTTCACGGCGCGGCCAGCTTCGGTGGCGTTGTCGGCGACCGGACGGGTCTCACCGTAGCCAACCGAATCAACACGGCTCGATTCAACACCGTACTGCTGGGTCAGGACCTGCTTGACAGCATTGGCACGACGCTCGGACAGCTTCTGGTTGTAAGCGTCTGGGCCGACGGAGTCAGTGTGACCTTCCACGGTGGTGGTGGTCTGTGGGTACTGCTTCATGAAGTCAGCCAGGTTCTTGATGTCGCCGTAGCTGTTTGGCTTGACGACCGACTTGTCGAAGTCGAACTTGACGTCCAGCTCAACGCGAACGACTTCGGCAACAGCCGGGCAGCCATCAGCGTCAACGGTAACGTTGGCTGGGGTGTCAGGGCACTTGTCGACGTTGTCGCAGACGCCGTCGTTGTCGCTGTCGGAGCAGACTTCGGCAACTGGAGCCGGCGCAGGAGCGGCTTTCTGGCCACCGCTGCCACCGAAGTTCAGACCCAGACCAACGGTCGGACCCCACTCGGTGTTGCCGTTATCGATGTTGTACATGGCTTCGACGCCGGCACGGGCGAAGAACATGTCGGTGATGTACCACTTGGCGCCAGCGCCAACGTTGGCGAAGGTGGAGTGGTCACGGCCGCTACGGGTAGCCTGGCCCAGGCTCTCGTGAGCGAAACCGGCGGAAACGTACGGACGCAGCGCGTCGCCTACGGTACCGAAGTGGTAGGTAGCGTCGAGCTTGGTCTTGGAGCCTTTGATGTCTTTGTTGAAGACTTCACCACGAGCGTTGTGAGTCTCGTTGTAGCCCAGGTCCAGGGAGACGTCGTCGGTCAGGAAGTAGCCGAGACGAACGCCAGGGTTGGTGCCGTCGTTCTTGAAGTTACGCTCGCTGTCGTAGAACTGCTTGGTAACGTTACCTTCGATTTCGACCGCGCCTTGGCCTTGAGCCAGAGCGCCGAGCGAAGTCACGGCTACGAGAGAGCCAATGGCCAAGCCCAAGGTGTTTTTCAATTTCATCCGTTAAATCCCCATCTGGTGATAGTTAAGCAGTCCCACCAACATCCGGGGGACAACTCGACGGCAAGTCTAGCAGAACTTGCCGGTTGGTTAGAGGTATTTGCAGACCACTAAGTTTCAGCCACGCCTGCAAATTTCTCTCTAAGCTTGTCGAGCGCACGCTTGTAACGCATTTTCGTGGCGCTCAGGCCCATGTGCATGATGTCAGCGATCTCCTGGAACTCCAGTTCCGCGACAAAACGCAGCACCAGGATTTCCCGATCGATCGGGTTCACATGCACCAGCCATTTATCCAGCCCGCCTTTTTCTTCCGGCTTTGGTGCCTTGTCCTCGGACGCCTCTTCCACAGGGTCCAGGCTCAACGCATCCATCAGCCGACGCTTGCGACGCTCCTTGCGGTACTGGGTGATACATTCGTTGTACGTGATGCTGTATAGCCAGGTCTTGAACTTGGACTTGCCCTCGAAATTCTTCAACCCGTACAGCACCTTGAGCATCACCTCCTGACAGACATCGTCGGCATCCCGATCGTTCCCCAGGTAACGCGCACAAACGTTGAACAGCGTGCGCTGGTAGCGCCGCATGAGCTCCTCATAGGCGCGGGTGACGTGAAACAGCTCCTCATGCGAACGCGCCACCAACTCCTCGTCGGTGAGCTCGCGGGGGTCATAGCGCATGGGCGGCGAATGAACTTTATTCAAAACGGATCTGGCCGACAGTCAGGTCAATGTCGCCGCTCGGCCCCGTGGGCCGATTTTTGCGGCGGCATACATTAACAGCTTTTGTTCGGTTAGCGGCTATTCACGCGCTGCTCGAGCAGCTCGCGATTAGACAACGACACCAGTTCGCCATCATCGGTCAGCAGGGTCGTCTTGACCGTGCCGATCTCCTCGATGTGCCCTTCGACCTCGCCAATGCGCACGTGCTGGCCGACCTGATAGAGCTCACGCACATAGATGCCGGCCAGGATCTGCCCGGCAATTTCACGGCTGCCCAGGCCCATCGCCAGGGCAATTGCCAGACCAACGGTAATCAGCCCGATGACGATCACGTGGTTGAGCAGGTCGGTCTTGACCTCCAGCTGGCTGATGGCCACCGAAATACTGATGATGATCACCAGGCCCTGGACGATACGCCCGACGCCAGCGGCGTATTCCAGGCCGATGCCCTCGGCGGCGCCGCGCACAAGGCCGTTGGCCAGTTGCGCCAATAGCACGCCGGCCAGCATCACCAGCGCCGCTCCGAATACCTTGGGCAGGTACAGCGCCAGCATATCCAGAGTCGCAGAGACCCGCTCCAGGCCCAGCGATTCAGCCGCCGAAACCAGGAATATCAGCAGCACGAACCAATAGACGATCTTGCCGATCAGCGTCGAAATCGGTACCTGGATACCAATCCGGGCGAGCATCTTGGTCAGGCCGGTACCGCTCATCAGGCGGTCCAGGCCGAACTTGGCCAGCACCTTCGACAGCAAGGTGTCAAGCAGCTTGGCCACGACGAAACCAAGCAGCACCACGACCAGCGCGCCGAACAGGTTGGGGATGAAGTTCGCCACCTTGGTCCAAAGGGCAGTCATGGCGGTGACCAGGCTCTGGGTCCAGAGATCGAGTTCCATATTCAATCGGCCTTATCTGCAGGGCTGCCTGCGGCAGGGTTGCGGGTAGAGTTGCGGCGCACCGGCGCGACATGCGCCGAGCCATTGTTCACGGCGATCAGCAGCGCCTGGCTCCAACGGCCAAGCAGGCTGAACAGATCGCCCGCGCCAACCTGGCGGTTGGCGGTCTTGAGCACGCGCCCCAGGCACGCGGCGTCGTCACGGTCCTGGCCGGACGGCGACGCCTTGAGCAGGTCGCGCAGGGATTCTTCAAACGGATCGTGCATGGGCACCTCGCGCAATGTCAGTCAAAGACGTGGGTGCCGGGCGGTGGGTCACACAGCGATGTGGCACGAATGTTTCAAAATGAGTGCCCGAGCCCATCGCGGGGCAAGCCCGCTCCCACGAAACCACGCTGAGACCGTGGGAGCGGGCTTGCCCCGCGACAGGACACATCACACCCACCGCAAACGCCGGAACAGCAGCCATTGCCCTGCCGCCAGCCCCAGCACGATCAAGCTGGCGAACAGGAATCCATAGGGGCTGTCGGAGCCCGGAATTCCGCCAACATTGATCCCGAGCAATCCGGTGATAAAGCTCATGGGCAAGAAGATGCAGGTGATGATGCCAAACCGGTACATAGTCCGGTTCATCCGTTCGCTGCGGCGCCGATCCTCGCTTTCCAGCACCAGGGCGGCTCTCTCGCGGGCCAGCTCCAACTCTTCGAGGTAGCGGATCAGGCTGTTGTTCAGCTCGTTCCAGTAGTCCCCGTCGGCATCGGCGAACCAGCTGCATTTATTGCGCGAAAGCTGGGCATAGATATCGCGCTGGGGAGCGAGGAAACGGCGCAGGCCGGCGGCACGACGGCGGATCTGCTGCAGGCTGCCCTGGGCCGGGGAATACCGTTCGTCGGATTCTGCCTTTTCCTCTTCCAGATCGACCGCTTCGGACAGGTCGCTGACCAGTGCCTGGACCTTTTCGGTCAGCAGTTCGCCCATCAGCAACAACAGTTCGGAGGCCGTTTTCGGCCCCCTGCCCTCGTCCAGTTGCTGAAGCACCTCGTCGCTGGCGCGCAGCGGTCGCAAACGCAGCGAGATGACCCGCCGCCCTTCGGCGAAGATACGCACCGACACCATGTCCTCGGGTTCGGCACCCGGGTTGAGGTTGACACCGCGCAAGAACAGCAGCATCTGCTCGCCGGCCATCTGCAACAAGCGCGGGCGGGTATTTTCTTCAAGCAGCAGGTCGCAGGCGAACTCGCTCAGACCGCTGTCGTGCAGCAGCCAGGTGCGGGTCTGCGGATGGCTGCGATCCCAATGCAGCCACAGGCTCTCCTGCGACTGCAACTGCAGGTCGTCCAGCTCGGTGCGGGCGATCGAACGCGCGCCACCCTTGCCATCGAGCACCAGGGCATGCACCAGGCCCCATTGCGCGTTGTCTTCCTCGAACATCAAAGCTCCATGGGTGTGCGGCGGATCACTCGGGCATCTTCAGCGGGCTTGGCGAGACCAGCACGCCGTTGTTGTCGGCGTACACGTATTCGCCCGGGCGGAAGGTCACGCCGGCAAAGGTCACCGCGACGTTGAGGTCGCCAATGCCGCGTTTGTCGGTTTTCATTGGGTGGCTGGCCAGGGCCTGGATACCGACATCGGTCTGCGCCAGCACGTCCACGTCACGCACGCAGCCATAGATAAGCAGGCCTTCCCAGCCATTCTTCGCGGCCTTCTCGGCAAGCATGTCGCCCAGCAGCGCCCGGCGCAGCGAGCCGCCGCCATCAACCACAAGCACCTTGCCCTTGCCATCAAGCTCGACCTGCTCCTTGACCAGGGAGTTGTCTTCGAAGCACTTGATGGTGACGATCTGGCCGCCGAACGAGTCGTGGCCGCCAAAGTTGCTGAACATGGGTTCGAGCACCTGGACCAGGTCCGGGTAGGCGTCGCACAGGTCGGGCGTTACGTAATGCTGCATGGGAAACTCCTGTCAGTCACAACGAAGCGGATGTCGAGCAAGGCTACACCTTAGGAGGGCTGGCAGTCATCCGGGACCGAGCAGTCAGTTGAACGTCACCGCACCGGCTTCATCGTCGGCAAGCCGGCGATGGAGCCAGATACAGCAACTACGTTTTCAACTGGCAGCCACAGCCTCCTCCATCACCACCGTCGAGGCGTGCACCGGCACCAGGGGATCGCGCAACCAGCTCTCCACCAACGGCCATACCTGCGCCTGCGCCGGCTTACTGACCAGCATGTCGACATGCCCGAAGGCCTCGAAGCCCTCCTCACGCCCCAGGCGCAGGAACTGCTTGCTGTCACCACCCCACTGGCCGAAAAGCTTGCGGCAAGCCCAGACCGGATCCTGGAAATCCCCTGCACCGGCCACCGCCAGCAGTGGCACCTCGACCTCGGCCAGGCCCGCCCACCAGTCGCGGTCCTTGTCGCCAAAGCGCCCGAACAGACCATTCCAGCGCAGGCTCTCCAAAGCCAGGCCTATGGGTTCGTCTTCCGGGCCACGCTTGAGGCGCGAACCGGAAATCTGCGCGAACCGCTTGAGCAGCATCCGCGCGCCCCACTCGACGGGTGGCACTTTCAGTGGCCAGTAAACCCGGCTGACCTGGGTCCCGAACAACGCCACGCTGGCGACAAGGCCCGGGGCCAGGTAACCGCTGCCCAGCGCCGCCGCCAACGTCGTACCACCCAACGAGTGGCCAATCCAGCGTGGGGCCTGCCCAGCCTTTTCATGAACGAAGGCGCCGATCACCGGAAGGTCGTAGCGCGCATAATCGGCCACCCGATTCTGCCGCCAATCGCGGTTGCGCGGCGACAAGCCGTGGCCGCGCATCTCCGGGATCCACACATCGAAGCCAGCACGCGCCAGATAAGCGCCCAGGCCTATGCCCTTGGGCGAATACCAGAAACGCCGGTTGGAGAAGCTGCCGTGCAGGAGAATGACCGGCACACCTTGGACACCGTGCTGATCAGCCAGGCCCAGACGGGTGACGGCCAGCTCGACGCTATGGTCGGGACTGTTGCCAGCCTTGATCCGGTAGACGTCTTCACTAAGGTCGCCGCGGCGCTCGGCACTGAGCAACGCGACGGGAAATTGGGTGGAGCTGCTTTGCATGGGTTCACAGATTCAGTGGACATGAAACGTGGGAGCGGGCTTGCCCCGCGAGAGCGTCAGAGCAGACTACAGATGTGTCTTCGCTGACGCTATCGCGGGGCAAGCCCGCTCCCACGCATTAACATCAGGGCGCAAGCACCCTGCTCACAGCATCAGGCCGCGCCCTGGCCCTCGGCCAGGAAGAACCAGGTCTCGAGCACCGAGTCCGGGTTCAGCGACACGCTTTCAATGCCCTGTTCCATCAGCCACTTGGCCAGGTCCGGGTGGTCCGACGGGCCCTGGCCACAAATGCCGATGTACTTGCCGGCCTTGTTACACGCGGCGATGGCGTTGGCCAGCAGTTTCTTCACGGCCGGATTTCGCTCATCGAACAGGTGAGCGATGATCCCCGAGTCTCGGTCCAGGCCCAGCGTGAGCTGGGTCAGGTCGTTGGAACCGATGGAGAAGCCATCGAAGTACTCGAGGAACTCTTCGGCCAGGATGGCGTTGGACGGCAACTCGCACATCATGATCACGCGAAGGCCGTTGTCACCGCGGGCCAGGCCGTTTTCGGCGAGCAGGTCGACAACCTGGCTGGCCTCGCCCAGGGTACGCACGAACGGCACCATGATCTCGACGTTGGTCAGGCCCATCTCGTTACGCACGCGTTTGAGGGCGCGGCATTCAAGCTCGAAGCAGTCACGGAACGACTCGCTGATGTAACGCGAAGCGCCGCGGAAGCCCAGCATCGGGTTTTCCTCTTCCGGCTCATACAGCTTGCCGCCGATCAGGTTGGCGTACTCGTTAGACTTGAAGTCCGATAGGCGCACGATGACCTTTTTCGGGTAGAAGGCTGCGGCCAGGGTGCTGATGCCCTCGACCAGCTTCTCGACATAGAAGCCGACCGGGTCGTTATAGCCGGCAATGCGCTTGTCGACGCTCTCTTTCAGTTCCGGCGGCAGGCCGGCGTAATTCAGCAGCGCCTTGGGGTGTACGCCGATCATGCGGTTGATGATGAACTCCAGGCGCGCCAGGCCGACACCGGCATTGGGCAACTGGGCGAAGTCGAAGGCGCGATCCGGGTTGCCCACGTTCATCATGATCTTGAACGGCAGCTCCGGCATGGCATCGACAGAGTTCTGCTTGACGTCGAAGCCCAGCTCACCTTCGAAGATGAATCCGGTGTCGCCTTCGGCGCAGGAGACGGTCACGCCTTGGCCATCCTTCAGAACCTGGGTGGCGTTGCCGCAGCCGACGACGGCCGGGATGCCCAGCTCACGGGCGATGATCGCCGCGTGGCAGGTACGCCCGCCACGGTTGGTGACGATGGCGCTGGCGCGCTTCATCACCGGCTCCCAGTCCGGGTCGGTCATGTCCGAGACCAGTACATCGCCTGGCTGGACCTTGTCCATCTCGGACACGTCGTTGATCACGCGGACCTTGCCGGCGCCGATGCGCTGGCCGATGGCACGGCCTTCGACCAGTACGGTGCCCTTCTCTTTCAGCAGGTAGCGTTCCATGACATTGGCGCTGGCGCGGCTCTTCACGGTCTCGGGACGGGCCTGGACGATGTACAGCTTGCCGTCGTCACCGTCCTTGGCCCACTCGATGTCCATCGGGCGCTGGTAGTGCTGTTCGATGATCATGGCCTGCTTGGCCAGTTCATTGACTTCGTCGTCGCTCAGGCAGAAGCGCGCACGCTCGGCGCGGTCGACCTCGACGGTCTTGACCGAACGACCGGCCTTGGCTTCGTCGCCATAGACCATCTTGATCGCCTTGCTGCCCAGGTTGCGGCGCAGGATCGCCGGGCGACCGGCCTGCAAGGTGTTCTTGTGAACGTAGAATTCGTCCGGGTTGACCGCCCCCTGCACCACGGTTTCACCCAGGCCATAGGCACCGGTGATGAATACCACGTCGCGGAAGCCCGACTCGGTGTCCAGGGTGAACATCACACCCGCGGTGCCGGTTTCGGAACGCACCATGCGCTGCACGCCGGCGGACAGGGCGACCAGCTTGTGGTCGAAGCCCTGGTGTACACGGTAGGAAATGGCCCGATCGTTGAACAGCGAGGCGAACACTTCCTTGGCCGCGCGGATCACGTTGTCGACGCCACGGATGTTGAGGAAAGTCTCCTGCTGGCCAGCGAAGGAGGCGTCTGGCAGGTCTTCGGCCGTGGCCGAGGAACGCACGGCCACCGCCATGTTGTCGTTGCCCTGGGACATTTCGGCGAAAGCGGTTCGGATTTCCGAATCAAGGCGGGCCGGGAAATCGGCTTCCATCACCCACTGGCGAATTTGCGCACCGGTCTTGGCCAAGGCGTTGACATCGTCGACATCCAGCGCGTCGAGCGCCGCATGAATGCGGTCGTTCAGGCCACTTTGCTCGAGAAAATCGCGGTACGCCTGAGCCGTAGTGGCAAAGCCGCCCGGCACCGAGACACCAGCACCTGCGAGGTTACTGATCATCTCGCCCAGGGATGCGTTCTTGCCCCCCACATGCTCCACATCATGGACGCCGAGCTTATCGAGGGAAACTACGTACTCTACCAAGGTGATCTCTCCACTAACTGTATTGGAAAAGCTCAAGGGCGCCCGCCTGCCTGACTGACTGGGCCGGACGCTTGTGGCCTGGACCTGGAAAATAAGTGAGAATGCCGTGCAACCGCGTTCGGCAAACCGAACCTATCATATCCAGAAATCTTCGGCAGCTTAAGGCCCCCAGGTGCAAATGAAACGAACCGCGTTCTTCATCTCCGACGGTACCGGCATCACTGCAGAAACGCTGGGCCAGAGCCTGCTCGCACAATTCGAGAGCATTCCGTTCAATAAATTCACGCGACCCTACATCGACACGCTGGAAAAGGCCCGGGCCATGGTCCAGCAAATCAACGCCGCGGCCGAGCGCGACGGGGTGCGTCCGATCATATTCGACACCATCGTCAACCAGGACATCCGTGAGGTCATGGCCACGTCCAATGGCTTCATGATCGACATCTTCTCGACGTTTTTATCCCCGCTCGAGCAGGAATTGACTGCCCATTCGTCGTATTCCGTGGGCAAGTCCCACTCGATCGGTGGCAATTCCAACTATATGGAGCGGATCGAGGCGGTCAACTTCGCCCTGGACAACGACGATGGCGCGCGTACCCACTACTACGACAAGGCCGACCTGATCCTGGTGGGCGTATCACGCTGCGGCAAGACCCCAACCTGCCTGTACATGGCCATGCAGTTCGGTATTCGTGCCGCGAACTACCCGCTGACCGAGGACGACATGGAACGCCTGCAGCTGCCGCCAGTGCTCAAGAAGCACCACAACAAGCTGTTCGGCCTGACCATCGACCCCGACCGACTGACCGCGATCCGCCACGAACGCAAGCCCAACAGCCGCTATTCGAGCTTCGCGCAGTGCGAATTCGAAGTGCGCGAAGTGGAAAACCTGTTCCGTCGGGAAAACATTCCCAACATCAACTCCACGCATTTTTCGGTGGAAGAGATTTCGGCGAAGATTCTGGTGGAGAAAGGGGTGGAGCGGCGGTTCAAGTAACGCGAGGGGCTCGTCACAAGATTTTCATCGCCAGTGAGACCGAGCGCGGCGCGGGCGGCGCTCGATTCGCGCACCACCACAAACTCCGCGCGCGCCCCATGAAAAAGCCCCGGCATCACTGCCGGGGCTTTCTTTTACCTCAACGCAAGGCTCAGGACGGCATCACCGTCGCCTGCCCGCTCAGCGCCAGGTCGACCAGCTCGCGGTTGGCCACCGCGTACATCGCATAGTCGGTGCCGGTGGCGTTGCGCAGGTCGTCGAGCATGGCGCGCCAGCGCTCGACCATCACCCGGTGCTGCTCGCACCACAGGGCCACGCGGGCGTCCATGTCTTCCGGCGCGTCGGCCATCTGCAGTACGGAGATGGTGATCGCCCGCTGCTGCAGGTCGATGTCGTCGCGGAACGCCTCGCGGGCCAGGGCCTGCCAGTTGTTCTCCACCGGCAGGTTGCTGATCTCCTGCAGGTACCAGGTCAGGTCCAGCGAGCTGCCCACGGCGAAGAACGCCTTGGCCACCTGCGCCGGATCGTGCCCGGTGACGTCCGAAGCCTCGATGATCGGCAACAGGGTGTACAGGTGGGTGGTACCGGCGACCATGCGTGCCAGCAATTCTGGTACACCCGCATTGACGAAGCCCTGGTAACGGTTCATCCAGCGCTCACGGGTTGGTCCCTCCAGCAGTTCGTCGAGTTTCAGCCCCAGCTGGGCGATCTTCGGCCCGAAGTGCGCCACGTCACGCCCGGCGTCCTGCTCGTTGCGGCGGCTACGCAGGAACCAGCGGGTGGCCCGACGCCCCAGACGCATGAGCTCGTCCATCAAGGTCAGCTGGATCTCGGCCGGAACTTGGTAGTCCAGGGCCTCGATCTGGCGGAACCAATGCGGCAGGTGGAAGATATCGCGCACAATCACATAGGCACCGGCCACGTTGGCCGGGCTCATGCCGGTGGACTCCTTCAGGCGCTGCACGAAGGTGATGCCCATGTTGTTGACCAGGTCATTGGCGATCTGGGTGCTGACGATCTCGCGCTTCAGGCGGTGGCGGCGCATCGAGTCGGCGAACTTGCTGACCAGCGACGGCGGGAACGCGGTCTCCATGTCGCGGGTCAGGTAGTCGTCGTCCGGCACCAGCGACTTGAGCAGTTGCTCCTTGAGGTCGATCTTGCTGTATGAGATCAGCACCGAGAGCTCGGCGCGGGTCAGGCCCTGCCCCGCCGCCAGGCGCTCGGCCAGCTGCTCTTCGCTGGGCAGGAACTCGATGGCGCGGTCCAGCTTGCCACGTGCCTCCAGGTCGGCCATCAGGCGCTTGTACTCGGCGATGCGCTCGCGGGCACGGCGGGCCGCCAGCGACAGCGCTTGCGTCTGCTTATAGTTGTTGCCCAGCACCAGCCCGGCGACTTCGTCGGTCATGCTGCCCAGCAGCTGGTTGCGCTGCTTCTCGGTCATGTCGCCACCCTGCACCACTTCGTTGAGCAGGATCTTGATGTTGACCTCGTGGTCGGAGCAGTCGACGCCACCAGCGTTATCGATGAAGTCGGTGTTGGTGGCGCCGCCGTTCAGGCCGAACTCGACACGGCCGAGCTGGGTCATGCCCAGGTTGCCGCCCTCGCCCACTACCTTGCAACGCAGCTCGTTGCCGTTGACGCGCAGGGCGTCGTTGGCCTTGTCGCCGACATCGGCGTGGCTTTCGCTGCTGGCCTTGACGTAGGTGCCGATACCACCGTTCCACAGCAGGTCCACCGGTGCCTGCAGCAGTGCATGCAGCAGTTCGGTCGGGGTCAGGCGGTCGGCTTCGATGGCGAAGCGTTCCTTCATCTGCGGGCTGATGGCGATGCTCTTGGCGCTACGTGGGAAGATCCCGCCGCCTTCGGACATGATGCCGGTGTCGTAGTCGCTCCAGGCCGAGCGCGGCAGGTCGAACAGGCGCTTGCGTTCGGCGAAACTGGTGGCCGGGTCCGGGTTCGGGTCGATGAAGATGTGCAGGTGGTTGAACGCCGCCACCAGTTGCAGTTTGTCGGACATCAGCAGGCCGTTGCCGAACACGTCGCCGGCCATGTCGCCGACACCAACCACGGTGATCGGGTCTTCCTGCACGTTGATGCCGCGCTCGCGGAAGTGGCGCTGCACACCAACCCAGGCGCCACGCGCGGTGATGCCCATCTTCTTGTGGTCATAGCCGGCCGAGCCGCCCGAGGCGAACGCGTCGCCCAGCCAGAAGCCGTAGTCGATGGCGATGCCGTTGGCGATGTCGGAGAAGGTCGCGGTGCCTTTGTCGGCCGCCACCACCAGGTACGGATCGTCGTCATCGTGGCGCACCACGTTGGCCGGCGGCACTACGCCACCGTCCTTCAGGTTGTCGGTGATGTCGAGCAGGCCAGAAATGAAGATGCGGTAGCACGCCACGCCTTCGGCGGCGATCTCGTCACGGCTGCCGCCCAGCGGCAGGCGGCGCGGCAGGAAGCCGCCCTTGGCGCCGACCGGGACGATCACCGAGTTCTTCACCTGCTGGGCCTTGACCAGGCCGAGCACCTCGGTGCGGAAGTCTTCCTCGCGGTCCGACCAGCGCAGGCCGCCGCGGGCGACGTTGCCAAAGCGCAGGTGCACGCCCTCGACCCGGGGCGAATAGACGAAGATCTCGAACTTCGGCACCGGCTTGGGCAGCTCGGGGATCAGCTTGGGGTTGAACTTGAAGCTGAAGTACGACTTGTTCTGGCCGTTGGCGTCCGGCTGGTAGAAGTTGGTGCGCAGGGTGGCCTTGATCAGGTCCAGGTAGCGCCGCAGGATGCGGTCCTCGTTGAGCACCTGGACATCGTCCAGGGCGGTGAGGATCGCCTGCTCCAGGCGTTGCTGCTTGTCGTCGAGGTCTTCGTTGGTGAGCTTGCGCGCCAAGTAGAAGCGGGTCTTGAACAACCGGGTCAGCTCGCGGGCGATATCGGTGTGGTTGTTCAGGGTGCTGGCGATGTAGCCCAGGTCGAAGCCCAGGCGGATCTGCTTGAGGTAACGGGCGTAGGCACGCAGCAACGCGACGTCGCGCCATGGCAGGCCGGCGGTCAGCACCAGGCGGTTGAACGCGTCGTTCTCGGCGTCGCCCTTGACGATATGGACAAAGGCGTCCTGGAAGGTGTCGTTGAGCTGCTGGATGTCGAGGTTGAGGCCTTCGCTGTAGGTGAAAGCGAAGTCGTGGATCCAGAACTCGCGGCCGCTGGCGTGGCGCAGGCGGTAAGGGAACTCACCGAGCACGCGCAGGCCGAGGTTTTCCAGGATCGGCAGCACGTCCGACAGTGCCAGCGGCGTATCGGCGTGGTAGAGCTTGCAGTGCAGCGTGCGCTCACCGAGCTGCGTCAGCGGCTGGTAGAAGCTCATGGCCAGCGGCTTGGCCTCGGACAGGTTGAGCACATGTTGCATGTCGACCACCGCCGAATGCGCGGCGAAGCGCTCGCGGTAGCCGGCCGGGAAGCCTTTCGGGAAGTCGGCGAGGATGTTGGTGCCGTGGGCTTCGCCGAAGTTTTCCACCACCAGCGCCGAGAAGTCGTCCTGCCACGAACGGCAGGCCTGGATCACTTCGTTCTCCAGCTGCTGCGGATCGATCTCGATGCGATTCTTCGGGTCGACCCGCAGGATCAGTTGCACGCGGGCCAGCACCGACTCGGAGAAGAAGGTCCAGAATTCGCAGTCGGTGGCTTTCAGGCGCTCCATGAGCACCTGCTGGATCTTCTGCCGCACCTCGGTGGAGTAGATCTCGCGCGGCACGTAGGCCAGGCAGTAGCAGAAGCGGCCGTACGGGTCCTTGCGCAGGAACACGCGGATCTTGTTGCGTTCCTGGATCTGCACGATCGACATGGCGGTGCTGAACAGCTCGTCCACCGGGGTCTGGAACAGGTCGTCGCGGGGCAGCACTTCCAGGACCTGGGCCAATTCCTTGCCCAGGTGCGCCTTCGGGTCGAAATGCGAGCGGCGCTCGACTTCGGCGACCTTGCCGCGGATGTAGGGGATGGTGTGCACGCTCTCGCCGTACACCGACGAGGTGTACAGGCCCATGAAGCGGCATTCCTTGACCACCTTGCCGTCCTGGTCGATCTGGCGGATCGACACGTAGTCCGGGTAGGCCGGGCGGTGCACGCGGCTTGGCTGCGAAGCCTTGGCGAAGGACAGCAGGCGCGGTTCGCGCAGGTAGGCGACGGCGTAGTCCTCGATGCGCAGGTCATCGGCGCCCAGGCCTGCGCGCAGCAGGCGGGCCAGGCCCAGGAACGAGGCGTCGTCGTAGACCAGGTGGCCGCCGTCGGCGTCGGACTCGACGGTGAACTCCTCGTAGCCGAGGAAGGTGAAATGGTTGTCCAGCAGCCACGACAAGAAGCTCTTCACCTCGGCCTTGTCGTTCTGCGCGGGGCCGAAGGCGTTCTGCTCCACCAGGTCCAGCAGCTCGCGGATCTTGGCCTTCATCGGCTCGAAGTCGGCTACCACGCCCCGCACCTCGGCCAGCACCTGCTCCAGCTCCATGGCCAGGGTGTTGAGCTCGCCGGTGTTGGAGCAGCGGTCGATCTCCAGGTACATCAGCGATTCATGGCTGACGCCCTCGCCCAGGGTGCCCTTGGGCAGCAGCTCGACCAGCTCGCCCTTGGCGCCGCGGCGCACGCTGAGCACGGTGGTTTGCAGGGTGTGGATGCTGTAGCCGCGGCGGTTGAGCTCGGTGCGCACAGAGTCGACCAGGAATGGCAGGTCGTGGTGCAGCACCTCGACCACGGTGTGCGTGGATTGCCAGCCGTGGCGTTCGTAATCGGGGTTGTAGACCCGCACCTGCGGGTGCGCGGCGTCGAAGCGCTCGATGATGCGCCAGGCGGACAGCGTGCAGCCGGCCAGGTCCGACAGCCTGCGCTGAGTGAGTTCGTCCAGAGAGATGATGCCGAAGAACTGTTCAGCGAACAGTGCCACTTGTGGCAGGGACTGTTCGTTGATGTGCTGCGCCAGGGCCGCTTGCAGTTGATGCTGGAAGTCGGCTTTGCTGGCTGCGGTGAAGAACGCCATCTGTGGTACTCCGCTTGGGCTTTGTTATAGGTGAAGCGTCGCGTACATGCGCCTTGTACGGATCAACCATAGCCAACCCGTGGCAAGACAGAAGCGTTGGGTGCCTGCAAAAGCGACTGCCAGGTGGCTGTGCCTTTACGGGAACCCATCGACAGGGCAGCTTAACGACTGAACGGTCACTTGGGCTTGCAGCGCTGCGACAATTTCGGTCAATGCGCGGTAACTTTACGTTTATCAGTGTGCGCAAGGCTGTCAGAATTCCTTTTCATCTCCATTGATCCGAGTGCGCCATGCAATTGAAAACCGCCCTGCTCTTCGCCACCGCCTGCGACGACGAGGAAGACAACATGGCGACCCTGTGCTGCCACAGCGAAAAGGGCCAGATGTTCCTGCTGACCCGCTACCCGGACGAGGACACCGTCGACCTGACCCTGGACGACGAGCCGTCGACGCTGGACGGGCTGAAGGTGACCTTGAGCGCCACCCGCCTGCTGATCGAAGTGGCGGCCGGGGATCGCGATGCGCTGAAGGGCGACGAAGAACTGGAGATCATCCTGACTACCTCGGGCAGCGACCTGGAGGAAGTGGCGCTGACCTTGCGCAACATCCTCGACGGCACCGGGACCTTCGTGTCCGAGATCTGAGCCCGGCGCATCGCCACGCTCATGAACAAAACGCAGTTCGACCAGGACAGCATGGGAGTTGGCTTGACCCGCGATCACCGGCAAAGCCGGTGCCATACGCCCCATCGCGGGGCAAGCCCGCTCCCACGCCGGATACTTGCAGCGCTGCTCCGATCCCCAGCAGAAACAACGACAGCGTTGACAGCTGACCACAGGGGCAGGCATTGTCTGACAACCTGACCAATAGGCACCCGCACGTCCATGCTAGAGCTCCAGCGCCCCGACACCCTCGTTGAACGCGTCGTCAGCGCCATCCGCGCCGAGATAGATGCCGGCCGCCTGGCCGCCGAGTCGCGCCTGCCCACCGAACAGCAACTGGCCGACCAGCTCAATGTCAGCCGCTCGGTGGTGCGCGAGGCCGTGGCGCAGCTCAAGGCCGACGGCGTGCTGATCGCTCGCCGTGGGCTCGGTTCGTACATCTCGCAGACCCCAAACGGCACGGTGTTCCGCTTCCCTGGCAGCAACGGGCGCAAGCCGGACCTGGTGCAGATGTTCGAGATGCGCCTGTGGATCGAGACCCAGGCCGCCGCCATCGCCGCCCGCCGCCGCGATACCGATGACCTGCAGCGCATGGCCGCGGCCCTGGGCACCATGGAACACCCGCGCAGCGACTTTGCCACCGCCGCGGCCGCCGACGTGGCCTTTCACCGTGCCATCGCCGACGCCGGCAAGAACGACTACTTCGTCGCCTTCCACGATTTCCTCGGTGGCCAGCTGGCCGCCGCGCGCCGCACCGCCTGGGAAAACTCCGCCACTCCGGCGGTAGGCGGCTCGGCTGACGCCCTGCGTGAGCACCGGGCCTTGTACCAGGCCATTGCCGACGGTGACCGTCATGCGGCCGCCGCCTGCGCCGAAGCCCACCTGCGCGCCTCGGCCAAGCGCTTGAAACTCGACCTCCCCGACCTCGACTGACCCCGGAGAACCCTATCGCAACCTGGCGAGGTTTTTACGCGCACCACTTAGTCTGACAACCTGATAAGCAGATTCACCGACAAGAATTCCAAGGTACCCTGCATGACCTACGACTATTGCATCATCGGCGGCGGCATCGTCGGCCTCGCCACCGCGATGGCCCTGCTCACCCATCGCCCCGGCGCCTCGCTGCTGATCCTGGAAAAGGAGGCCAGCCTCGGCCGCCACCAGACCGGCCACAACAGCGGCGTGATCCATGCTGGTATTTACTATGCACCCGGCAGCCTCAAGGCCGACCTGTGCAAGCGCGGCGCCCAGGCCACCAAGGACTTCTGCGCCGAGCACGGCATCGCCTTCGAGGTCTGCGGCAAGCTGCTGGTGGCCTCCAACGACCTGGAGGTGCAGCGCATGCAGGCGCTGTACGAGCGTTCGCAACAGAACGGCCTGAAGGTCGAGCGCCTGGACGCCGACGCCCTGCGTGAACGCGAGCCGAACATCGTCGGCAAGGGCGCGCTGTTCCTCGATGCCACCGGTATCGTCGACTACCAGCAGGTATGCGACGCCATGGCCAAGGTGATTCGCCAGGCCGGGGGTGAAGTGCGCCTGTCCACCGCCGTGCGCGCCATCCAGGAACATGCCGATCATGTCGCGGTCAGCACCGACGACAACACCTGGCGCGCCCGCCAGCTGGTGGCCTGCGCCGGCCTGCAATCCGACCGCCTGGCGCGCCTGGCCGGGGTGAAGATCGACCACCAGATCATCCCCTTCCGCGGCGAGTACTACCGCCTGCCGGCGAGCAAGAACCAGATCGTCAACCACCTCATCTACCCGATCCCCGATCCGGAGCTGCCGTTCCTTGGCGTGCACCTGACGCGAATGATCGACGGCAGCGTCACCGTCGGCCCCAACGCGGTGCTCGGCTTTGGCCGGGAGAACTACCGCAAGTTCTCGGTGAACTGGCGCGATGTCGCCGAGTACGCACGCTTCCCCGGTTTCTGGAAAACCATCTGGAACAACCTCGGTTCCGGCACCGCCGAGATGAAGAACTCGCTGTTCAAGCGCGGCTACCTGGAGCAGTGCCGCAAGTACTGCCCGTCGCTCCAAGTCGAGGACCTGCTGCCCTATGAGGCCGGCATCCGCGCCCAGGCGGTGATGCGCGACGGCACCCTGGTGCACGACTTCCTGTTCGCCGAGACGCCGCGAATGGTGCACGTGTGCAACGCACCGTCGCCGGCCGCCACTTCGGCCATCCCCATCGGCCAGATGATCGCCGAAAAGATCCTCGAGGCCCGCTGAAGCACCTGCTGCATCCACAACTACAAAGACAACAAGGAAACCTCAGATGTCGGTATACGAGACGGCCCCGGCCGCGCCGGAAACCCCCGAACAGCAACGCAAGCGCCTGCGCAAGGTGGCGGCGGCGACCATCTTCGGCTCAATGCTGGAGTGGTATGACTTCTATCTCTACGCGACCATGGCCGCGATCGTCTTCTCGAAGATCTTCTTCGACCCGAGCAACCCGGCGGTGGCCTCGCTGCTGGCGTTTTCCACCTTCGCCATCGGTTTCATCGCCCGGCCGTTCGGCGGTGTGCTGTTCGGCTACCTGGGTGACCGTTTCGGGCGCAAGCATGTGCTGGTGATCACCTTTTGCATGATGGGCCTGTGCACCATGCTGATCGGCCTGATCCCCGGCTACGCGACCATTGGTATCTGGGCGCCGATCCTGCTGGTGATCATCCGCATCATCCAGGGCCTGGGCGCCGGTGCCGAGCTGTCCGGCGCGGCAGTGACCTCCTACGAGCATGCCAGCGAAGGCAAGCGCGGCAGCCAGGGTGCCTGGCCGGCGCTGGGGCTGAACCTGGGCCTGCTGCTGTCGTCGCTGACCGTGTACCTGCTGACCATGAACGGCAACGAATTCCTGCTGGCCGGCGGCTGGCGCATCCCGTTCATCGCCAGTATCGCCCTGGTGGCGGTGGGCCTGTGGGTGCGCAAGAGCATCCCCGAGACCCCGGACTTCAAGGAGCTGGACAAGGCCGATGACAAACCGCAGGTGTCGCCGCTGAAGCTGCTGTTCAGGAATGACCTCAAGGGCCTGGCCGTGGTGTTTTTCGTGGCGGTGGGCTACAACGCCCTGAGCTACATCTTCAAGACCTTCTCGCTGGCCTACCTGACCCAGTTCAAGGGCGTCGAGGCGCATGTCACCTCGCTGTCGGTGACCCTGGCCAGCCTGGTGGCGATCTTCGCCGTGCCGTTCTTCGGCTGGCTGTGCGACAAGTGGAGCAGCAAGACCGTGCTGATGCTCGGCGGGCTGCTGTCGGCGCTGTTCGCCTTCCCGTTCCTGCAACTGCTGTCGACTGGCGAGCCGATGATGATCTACCTGGCCATCGCCGTGGGCACCGGGATACTGGCGCCGATGATGTTTGCCCCGCAGGGGTCGTTCCTCAGCCGGCAGTTCCCCACCCAGACGCGCTCGTCCGGGTTCGGCACCGGGCGAGAGGTCGGTACCGCGGTGGCCGGTGGCCTGGCGCCGTTGGGCGGGCTGGCGCTGGTGGCAGGTTCCGCGACTCATTCAACCGATGGCGTGGCGATGATATTGGCGGTGGCCGGGGTGCTGGTGGTGGTGTTTGCGTTCTTTGACCAAGGGTGGAGGCATTCGAAGGCGAAGAACTAAACAAAGCCACGATTGGATCTTGATCTTGATCTTGATCTTGATCTTGATCTTGATCGCAAGATTAACTGCGTAGTCACTAGCGACAGCTGCGTCAGTTCAGGCGCCGCCCGTAACTTCGCGACTTCAGGAGGCCGGAGTGAGGGAACCCGGAGCGAAGCGGAGGGCCGGATGAATGGAGCGAGGATTGTTTGGTTCCTTTTTGATCCTTCAAAAAGGGACCCGCCGGAAGGGCGGAAAGGTGACTGTGCGTCGACATCGCAAATGAATACACTTAAAACTATAAAAAACGGTGCCGATTGACTTCGAATTTGAATTTGAATTCGACAGCGTGGGTTTTGAAAGTTATAGGCGCATTCATTCGCCATGTCGACGCACAGTCACCTTTTCGCCTTTACGGCGACCTTCTTTTGCACGCGGGCAAAAGAAGGCAAAAACCGCTCGCTCCATCATCCGGCCCCTACGCTTCGCTCCGGGGTCCCCTCACTCCGGGCTTGCTCCGGGAGGCCGCGCCGACGGGCCATCCATGGCCTGATCGGCGCTTGACGGGCATCCATGCCCGTCACCTCCCTGCGCAAGCCCTCCGTTCGGCCTCCTGAAGTCGCAATTTTGTGTCGCCTGAACTATTGCGCGCTTAGAAGCAAGAGCAAAGGCAAAGGCAAAGGCAAAGGCAAGAGCGGGACCAGGACAGTCTTGCTCCCCGATCCATCCTTTACACGTTTTTTGCAAACCCCCATTGGTCCCCGCCCCCCCGGATGGATTAAAGTATCCCCCTCGCCCGGCATCCGCTCCCAGCGCGCCAGGGCTCATCCCCAGGAACCGTCAACGATGGAACACCGTGAGGCGCTGATCGCGCTGCGCACCTTTCTCTCTTCCCAGATCCTCGGCCAGGAAAAACTGGTCGAGCGCCTGCTGATCGTGCTCCTGGCCGACGGCCACATGCTGGTCGAGGGGGCCCCGGGCCTGGCCAAGACCAAGGCCATCAAGGAGCTCGCCGAGGGTATCGAGGCCCAGTTCCATCGCATCCAGTTCACCCCCGACCTGCTCCCGGCCGACATCACCGGCACCGAGATCTACCGCCCGGAAACCGGCAGCTTCGTGTTCCAGCAAGGCCCGATCTTCCACAATCTGGTGCTGGCCGACGAAATCAACCGCGCCCCCGCCAAGGTGCAGTCGGCCTTGCTCGAGGCCATGGCCGAGCGTCAGGTCAGCGTCGGACGCAGCACCTACGAGCTGTCGCCCCTGTTCCTGGTGATGGCCACGCAGAACCCGATCGAGCAGGAGGGCACCTACCCGCTGCCCGAAGCCCAGCTCGACCGTTTCCTGATGCACGTGAAGATCGGTTTCCCCGATGCCGCCGTCGAGCGGCGCATCCTCCTGCAAGCGCGGGGCGAGGCCCTGGGCGGCGAGGTCAAGCCCGAGCGACGGGTCAGCCAGCAGGCGATCTTCGCCGCGCGCAAGGAAATCCTCGGCCTGTACATGGCCGATGCGGTGGAGGAATACCTGGTGCAACTGGTGATGGCCACCCGCACCCCGGCCAAGTTCGACAGCGAACTGGCCGACTGGATCGCCTACGGCGCCAGCCCCCGCGGCTCGATCGCTCTCGACCGCTGCGCCCGCGCCCACGCCTGGCTGGCCGGGCGCGACTTCGTCAGCCCCGAGGATATCCAGGCGGTGCTGTTCGACGTGCTACGCCACCGTATCATCCTGTCGTTCGAGGCCGAGGCGGCGGGGGTCGACCAGGACCGCGTGGTCCAGCGCATCCTCGACGTCGTCGCCGTCGCCTGACCCCATGCCCACCACACAGCTGGCCGAACCCGGCATCCGCATCGGCCTGGCCGACCTGATCGACATGCGCCATCGCGTGCGCGAGATCCAGCTGTTCTCCCGGCCCGGCCAACGCAGCCCGCTGGTGGGCCTGCACCACTCCAAGCTGCGTGGCCGCGGAGTGGACTTCGACCAGGTACGGGTCTACCAGGCCGGCGACGATGTGCGAAACATCGACTGGCGTGTCACCGCCCGCACCCAGGAGCCGCACACCAAGCTGTTCCATGAAGAGCGCGAACGGCCGATCTTCATCATGGTCGAGCAGAGCCAGCGGCTGTTCTTCGGCTCCGGGCAGATGTTCAAGTCGGTCCTGGCCGCCCAGGCCGCCGCCCTGTTCGGCTGGGCTGCGCTGGGCCACAACGACCGTATCGGCGGGCTGGTGTTCGGCGACAACGAGCACCATGAAGTCAAGCCCAGGCGCAGCAAGCAGAGCCTGCTGCAACTGCTCAACCGCCTGGCCAAGATCAACCAGGCCCTGCACACCGAGGCCCAGCCCCAGGCCGACAGCCTGGGCCTTGCCCTGCGCCGGGCGCGAGAGGTATTGCGCCCGGGCAGCCTGGCCATCGTCATCTGCGACGAACGCGCCCTCAGCGCCAGCGTCGAGCAGCACCTGGCCATGCTGTCACGGCACTGCGACGTGCTGCTGATGCCGGTCAGCGACCCGCTCGACCACGCCCTGCCCGCCGCCGGCCTGCTGCGCTTCGCCCAGCGCGGCGCGCAGTTGGAACTCGACACCCTCGACGCCAACCTGCGCCAGGCCTACCGCCAGCAGGCCGAAGCGCGCATCGAGCGCTGGGAGTTGCTGGCACAGAAACTGCGCGTGGTGCTGATGCCGCTGAGCACCCAGAGCGAGATGATCGAGCAGTTGCGTGAATACCTGAATGCACAGCGCCCTGGAGGCGCGAAATGAACCCGCTGGACCAGCTGCAGCCGCTGATCGCGCCACCCGCCATCGGCCTGTGGCCGCCCGCGCCCGGCTGGTGGCTGCTGCTGGCCATGCTGCCCCTGCTCGGCTGGGGCGCCTGGCGCCTGCGCCACTGGCGCCCGGGCAAGCGCAAGGTGGTGCGCGCCGAACTGCCGCTGGACCCGATCCGCGTCGAGGCCCTGGCGGAACTTGCGCGCCTGCCGCGTCCCTATGACGGCGCGCCCGCCGGGGCCTGGCTGCAGCAGATCAACGCCCTGCTCAAACGCCTGTGCCGTAATCACTACCCGGGGGCCAACAGCCATACCCTCAATGGCCGGCAATGGCTGGCGTTTCTCGATAATCGCTGCCCGGCCGCCGGCCTGACCCGCTGGATGGTGCTGGTCGAAGGCGCCTACAAGCCCGAGTGCAAGCTCGATGACAAGGCCATCGCCGGGCTCGCCCAGGCGGTCGAAACCTGGATCCGCAAGCATGTTTGAACTGGGCTGGCCGTGGATTTTCCTGCTGTTGCCGCTGCCCTGGCTGGCGCGCCTGCTGCTGCCGGCCGCCGACAGCGGCGAACCGGTGCTCAAGGTCGGCTTCCTTGACGAACTCGAGGGCCTGGCCGGGCGCCGTGCCCGCCTGAACCTGCCGACCTGGCGCCAGCAGGCACCGTTCATCCTGATCTGGCTACTGTTGTTGCTGGCCGCCGCCCGCCCGCAATGGCTGGGCGATCCGCTGCCGGTATCGGCCAGTGGCCGCGACCTGCTGGTGGCGGTGGACGTATCAGGTTCCATGGATTTCCCCGACATGCAGTGGAAGGACGACGAGATCAGCCGCCTGGACCTGGTCAAGGCATTGATGGGCGACTTCCTGCAGGACCGCCAGGGCGACCGCGTCGGCCTGATCCTGTTCGGCAGCCAAGCCTACCTGCAGGCCCCGTTGACCTTCGACCGGCGCACCGTGCGCACCTTCCTCGACGAAGCGCAGATCGGCATCGCCGGCAAGAACACCGCCATCGGCGACGCCATTGGCCTGGCCGTCAAACGCCTGCGCCAGCGCCCGGCGCAGAGCCGGGTGCTGATCCTGATCACCGACGGCGCCAACAACGGCGGGCAGATCCACCCGCTGACCGCCGCGCGCCTGGCCGCCCAGGAAGGCGTGCGCATCTACCCCATCGGCATCGGCGCCAACCCCGAGGCCAGCGGCACGCCGGGACTGCTGGGCCTGAATCCGAGCCTGGACCTGGACGAGGCCGCGCTCAAGGAGATCGCCGAAATCACCCATGGCAGCTACTTCCGCGCCCACGACGGCGCCGAGCTCGACGCCATCGGCGACACCCTCGACCAACTGGAACCGGTGGCCCAGCAGCCGACCCAGGCGCGCACCGCCCATGAGCTGTACGCCTGGCCACTGGCACTGGCGCTGTTGCTCAGCGTGCTGCTGGTGGTGGCCGTGCAGTGGCCGGACAACCTGCTGCAACGCCTGCTGCGCAAACCGCGCTTCCTGCAGCCTCACCCGGAATGGCGCCAGCGCCTCAAGCGCCTGCGCCTGAGGAGGCGGCGATGATCGAACTCTGGCCGCAATGGCTGCGCCCGCTCTGGCTGTTGGTACTGCCACTGCTTGGCTGGCTGCTGTTCAAGCTCTGGCACCGACGCAAGCGCGCCGGACGCTGGCAGTTGATCCTGCCGCAACCGTTCCACGCGGTACTGCTCGGTGGCGGCAGCGGCAGCACCAGCAAGCTGCCGTGGATCGCCCTGGGCCTGGCCTGGCTGCTGATCGTCCTGGCCCTGCTCGGCCCCAGCTGGCAACGCCTCGAGGAAACCCGCCAGCGCCCGGCCGACCCGCTGGTGATCCTGCTCGAACTGACGCCGCAGATGCTCGCCGAGGACAGCGCGCCGAACCGCCTGGAGCAGGCCCGACGCAAGGTGCTCGACCTGCTCGAGCATCGTCGCGACAGCCAGACCGCACTGATCGTCTATGCCGGCAGCGCCCACACCCTGGTGCCGCTGTCAGATGACCTGGGCACCACGCGCAACCTGCTCGAGGCCGTCGATCCATCGATCATGCCGCAGCCCGGCCAGCGCGCTGACCTGGCCGTACGCAAGGGCCTCGCGCTGCTAGCGCAAAGCGGTCTGGGCCAGGGCCGCCTGCTGTTGATCGGCTCGTCGCTGAGCGAACTTGAACGCGAAGGCATACGCCAGGCCCTTGGCCGCCAGGGCCCGAGCCTGCTGATGCTGGGTGTCGGCAGCGCCGAGGGCGCTCCGGTGCGCCAGGCCAATGGCGAATACCTCAAGGACGACCAGGGCGGCATCCTTATGCCACGCCTGGACAGCGCTTCGCTGAAGACTTTCATCGGCTCGACCGGCGGGCGCTATCGCCATGCCCGCATCGACGACCTCGACCTGCGCGGCCTGGGCCTGTTCGACAACCCGCGCCTGCTGCACAACGACGGACAGACCCTGCAACTGGACAGCTGGGCCGATCAGGGTTACTGGCTGCTACTGCCCCTGCTGCTGCTCGCCGCCTGCGCCGGCCGGCGTGGCTGGCTGTTCTGCCTCCCCCTGCTGCTGACCCTGCCGCAGCCGAGCCAGGCCTTCGAGTTCAACGACCTGTGGCTGCGCCCCGACCAGCAGGGCCAGCGCCTGCTGGAACGACAACGCCCCGCCGAGGCCGCCCGGCACTTCGCCGACAGCCAATGGCGTGGCATGGCACTTTACCAGGCCGGCGACTTCGAAGGCGCCGCCGCCGCATTCGCCCAAGCCGGCACAGCAGCCGCCCATTACAATCGTGGTAACGCCCTGGCCCGCGCCGGCGAACTGGAAGCGGCGCTGGACGCCTACGAACAGGCACTGGAGCGCCAGCCCGACCTGAAAGCCGCGCTGGACAACCAGGCGCTGGTCCAGCAATTGTTGCAACAGCGCCAGGCCAAGGCCGAGGAACAGCCAAACAACGCCGATGCCCGGGACACGCCCGGCAATGAGACGGAAGGCAATAGCAGCTCGACCAGCAGCCAGGCCCAGGGCGCGCCGGACAGCGAAAACCCGGCACAAGGCCAGCAGAACGGTGACAATCAGGGCAACTCCCAGGCTCCGTCCGGCACTGCCGACGGCGATGACGACAGCATCACCCAGCCGCCCCAGCGGCCGCTCTCCACCAGCCTCGACGCCGAGCAGCGCCAGGCCCTGGAACAGTGGCTGCGGGAGATCCCCGACAATCCGGCGGAACTGCTGCGGCGCAAATTCTGGTATGAACAGCAATTGCATCAGGAAACCCCACGATGAGTCGCTTCGGCGTCTTTCTCCTAGGCCTGTTGTGGAGCCTCGCGGCCCAGGCCGAACCGACCCTGCAGGCCAGTGTCGACCGCACGCGCCTCGAGGCCGGCGAAACCCTGGAACTCACCCTCGAGAGCCAGGACGTGACCCAGTTCGGCAAGCCCGACCTGCGCACCCTCGAGCCGGATTTCGAGGTTCGCGGCACACGCCAGCTCAACAGCCTGCACACCCTCGACGGCGAAACCCGCGCCAGCACCCGCTGGATCATCACCCTGCTGCCCCGGCGCAGCGGCAGCCTGCGCATCCCCGAGCTGCAACTGGGCCAGTCGCGCAGCCAGGCCATCGAGCTGCAGGTGCTGCAGGCCGACAGCCAGCGCCCGGACGCAGCCTCGCAAGTGTTCGTCGAGGCCACCCTGGACAGCAGCGCGGTCTATGTCCAGGCCCAGGCCGTGCTGACCCTGCGCATCTACCATTCGGTCGCGCTATACGACGACAGCAGTCTCAGCCCGTTGCAACTGGAAAACGCCAAGGTTGACCCCCTGGGTGAGTCGCGCACGTACGAGAAAGAGATTAATGGCGTGCGCCATGGGGTGATCGAGACCCGCTACGCCATCTACCCCCAGCAAAGCGGCGACCTTGACGTGCCGCCGCTGCGCTTCACCGCCACCGCCGCCGACAATGGCGAGCAACCCGCCGGCACGCCGAGGGTCGGCCGCCAGGTGCAGGTGAGTTCGCTGCCGTTGCGCCTGACCGTCAAGCCGATCCCGGCCGGCTACCCGGCCGACCGCCCCTGGCTGCCGGCACGCAGCCTGACCCTGGAAGAACACTGGAACCCCGACCCGAACAGCCAGCCGACGCAGATCGGCGACTCGCTGACGCGCAACATCAGTGTGCGCACCGAGGGCCTTTCGAGCACCCAGTTGCCGCCGCTGCCGGCCACCGAGGCCGCCGGCCTGCGCCGTTACCCCGACCAGCCGTTGCTGCGCAATGAGATCGGCGAGCGCGGCATGGTCGCCAACCGTGAGGAACGTGAGGCGCTGGTGCCGACCCACGCCGGCGAGCTGGCCCTGCCGGCGCTGGAGGTGACCTGGTGGAACACCCGCGAGGACCACCTGGAGCACAGCAGCCTGCCGGCACGCACCCTGAACGTGCAGGACAATCCGGCGCTCAGCGCCGACACCCCGGTCGGCGACAGCAACATGGCCCCCAGCCTGCTCTGGCCCTGGCAGTTGGCTACGCTGGTACTGGCGCTGACCACCTTGCTCGGTTTCACCCTGTGGTGGCGGGCCCGTTCGCAACCGGCGGTACTGCGGGCGGCGCAGACTGGCCCAAGTCCACGCACGCTGCTCGACGACCTCAAGCGCGCCTGCCAGGCCAACGATCCGCAGGCCACCCGCCAGGCGCTGGACGCCTGGGCGCGGCAGCAGCCGGAAACCCTGGCCGAGATGGCGGCGCGCTTCGTGCCGTTGTCCGATGCGCTGGATGGGTTGAACGGTGCGTTGTACAGCGAAAGCGGCCAGTACTGGCATGGCGACGAGCTATGGCGGGCCATCGGCGCCATACCGCCGGCCGAGCAGGAGCTGGCGCCGACGGGCGAGGCCAGTAGCCTGCCTCCGCTGTATCCCAAGTAGCCCCATCGCGGGCCAAGCCCGCTCCCACAAGTCCGCGATGAGTTACCATAGCGCCCGAATCCAAACGCCCCCTGCCGCTCACCCTACGGATCTTCCATGCGTCTGTTTCACACCTCCGACTGGCACCTGGGCCAGAGCCTGCATGGCCAGGAACGCGACTTCGAACACGCCTGCTTCCTCGACTGGCTGCTAGGCCAACTGCGCCTGCGCCAGCCCGATGCGCTGCTGATCGCCGGCGACATCTTCGACACCGTCAATCCGCCGGTCAAAGCCCAGGAACGCCTTTACGACTTCATCGTCCAGGCCCACGAGCAACAGCCCAAGCTGGACATCGTGATGATCGCCGGCAACCACGACTCCGGCTCGCGCATCGAGCTGCCGGCGCCACTGATGCGCCGCCTGCGCACCCACGCCCTGGGCCGCGTGCACTGGCTCGACGAGGGCCAGCTGGACGCCGAGCGCCTGCTGATCCCGCTGACCAACGCCCGCGGCAAGGTCGGCGCCTGGTGCCTGGCCCTGCCCTTCCTGCGCCCCGCCGAAGTCACCGGGCCGGCGCTGGGTGACGACTACCTGCAGGGCATCACCCAGGTCCACGAGCAGTTGATCGCGGCAGCGCAGAAGAAACGCAAGAAGGATCAGGCGCTGGTCGCCATCAGCCATGCGCACATGGCCGGCGGCAGCATCTCGGAAGACTCCGAACGCAGCCTGATCATCGGCAATGCCGAGGCGCTGCCGGCGCGGCTGTTCGACAAGGCCATCAGCTATGTCGCCCTGGGTCATCTGCACAAGCCGCAGAAGGTCAACCGCGAGGATCGCATCCGCTACAGCGGCGCGCCGATCCCGCTGTCCTTCGCTGAAATCAACTACCCGCACCAGGTGCTGGAAGTGGAGCTGGAGGGCGCCGAACTGGTCAGCGTCGAGCCGCGCCCGGTGCCGCGTGCCGTGGCCCTGCAGCGGGTCGGCCCGGCACCGCTGGGCGAGTTGCTCGAACAATTGGGCCAATTGCCGGTGATCGACCTGCTCGAAGACCCCAACCGCCAACCCTGGCTGGAGGTGCGGGTACGCCTGGACGAGCCGCAGCCCGACCTGCGCCAGCAGATCGAGACCGCCCTGCAAGGAAAGGCTGTGCGCCTGGTGCGCATCAGCGCCGAGTATGCCGGCGCCGGGCGCCAGGAGGAGGATGAACAAACCTTTGTCGAACTGGCGCAGCTGACCCCGCAGGACCTGTTCGGCCGTGCCTGGCAACAACAGTACGGCAACCCTGCCGACGAGCAGGCCCTGGCCGACTTCGCCGAGCTGCTGCAGGACGTGCTGCAAGAGGAGGAACGACCATGAAGATTCTCGCCATCCGCCTGAAGAACCTGGCTTCCCTTGCCGGCCCCATCGACATCGACTTCACCGCCGAGCCCCTGGCCAGCGCCGGCCTGTTCGCCATCACCGGGCCGACCGGGGCCGGCAAGAGCACACTGCTCGACGCCCTGTGCCTGGCCCTGTTCGGCAGCGTGCCACGCCTGAACGATATCGCCCGGGAAGCCAAGGTGCCGGATGCCGACGGCGAGATCCCCACCTCCGACCCACGCAACCTGCTGCGCCGTGGCACCGGCAGCGGCTTTGCCGAGGTGGATTTCATCGGCATCGACGGCTGCCGCTACCGCGCCCGCTGGGAAGCCAATCGCGCCCGCGAGAAAGCCACCGGCAAGCTGCAGAACAGCCGCCAAAGCCTCTACGACCTGGACAGCGAGCAGTTGCTGGGTAGCGGCAAGAACGAATACAAGCAGCTGGTCGAGGCCCGCCTGGGCCTGAATTTCGAGCAGTTCACCCGCGCGGTGATGCTGGCCCAGAGCGAGTTCGGCGCCTTTCTCAAGGCCGACGACCGTGAGCGCAGCGAATTGCTGGAAAAACTCACCAACACGGCGATCTACACCCGCCTCGGCCAGCGCGCCTTCAGCAAGGCTCGGGAAACCGGCGAGGTACACAACGATCTGAAGAAGCAGGCCGAGCATCTGCTGCCGATGGACGCCGAAGCTCGTGCCGCCCTCGACCAGGAACTTGAACTGGCCCAGCAACAGTTCAAGGCCGGCCAGGCACGCCAGCGCCTGCTCGAACAACAGCGCACCTGGTTCGAAGAACAGCAGCGCCTGCACGCCCAGCACCATGAGGCCGGCACTGCCCTGCAAGCCGCCGAGCAGGCGTGGCAGCAACTGGCCGAACAGCGCGTCGACCTGCAACGCCTGGAGCGCCTGGCGCCCCAGCGCCACCAGTTCCATCGCCAACAGCACCTGGCCGCGCAACTGGCCCCGGTGCAGGCGGATATCGACCAGCAACAACGCCAGCAAAGCGATATGCAGCAACATATCGACGCACTGCAGCAGTCCCTCGAAGCCGCCCGCCAGCACCTGGGCCAACAGCAGGCCCTGCAAGGCGAAAACGCTCCGCGCCTGCGCCAGGCCTTCGCCGCTCAAGGCGACATCGCACGCCTGGAGAAGGACCTGACCGAACAGCGCGAAGCCTGTAACCAGGCCGAGCAGGAGGCCAGCGCGGGCCAGCAGCAGCTGCAACAGCTGGAGGACCATCAGCAACGCAGCCAGCAGCAGTTGTCGCAGATCGATGCCGCCCTGGCCGAAAGCCAGCATCTGGGCGGCCTCGCCGACGCCTGGCAGGCCTATCTGCCACAACTCAAGCAGGTCATGCTGACCGGCGGCCGCCTGGCCAAGGGCCGCGAAGAGCTGCCCGGGCTGCAGGCCCAGGCCAGCCAGGCCAACGCCCAACTGCAAGCGCAACGCGAGCATTTCGAACTGCTGTTCCGCGAAGCCGGTGCCGAACCCCATGCGCTGGCCGAGCAGGTCGATCTGCTCGGCGCCATGCTTCAGGACAACCGCAAGCAACAGCGCGCCGTCGAAGAGCTGGGCCGCCTGCATGGTCGCGAGCAGGAACTGCGCCAGGCCATCGCCGCCCTGCGTGAACGCCAGCAGCAAGCCATGCAGCGGCGCCAGCAACTGATCGGCGAAGGCACCGCGGCCAAGGCCGAGCTGGAAAGCGCAGAGCAAGCGCTGACCCTCACCCGTCAATTGCTCGAGCGCCAGCGCCTGGCGCGCAACACCAGCGTCGAAGAGCTGCGCGCGCAACTGCGCGACGGCGAGCCTTGCCCGGTCTGCGGTAGCGCCGAACACCCGTTCCACCAGCCCGAAGCGCTGCTGCACAGCCTTGGTCGACACGACCAGGCCGAGGAAGAGGCGGCGCACAAGCAAGTCGAGCAGCTCAATGGCAAGCTGGTGGAACTGCGCACCGAACTGGGCGTGGTCAATGCCCAGCTCAAGGATTACCAGCAACAACAACAGCAGCTCGGCGAGCAGTTGCAGCCTGTGACCGAACAGCTCCACGCCCATGCCCTGTGGCCGGCGCTTGCCCCGCAAGACGACGCGGCCCGCGGAAAGTGGCTCGACGGCCAGTTACGCCGCCTCGGCGAGGAGATAGACCGCGACGAGAAGCGTCAGGGCGCCCTGCTCACCCTGCAGAAGGATGCCGCTCGCCTTACCCAGCAGTTGCAGGCCGCAGGCGAGGCCCAGCAACAGGCCCAGCGTCACCTCGACCAGCAGCACCAGGCCCTGGCCGCCGACGCCCAGCAACTGGAACAAAGCCTCGACGACCTGGGCAGCGTGCTGCCCCAGGACATTCTCCAGGCCCTGCGCGACGACCCGGCCAACGCCTTCCTCGGCCTCGACCAGCAGATCGCCCAGCGCCGCCAACAACTCGACCTGCGCAAGGACGAACAGGAAGAGCAACAGGCCCGTCAAGTCCAGCTCGACAAGCTGCGGGACCAGCAACAGACATGCCTGCACGTGCATCAGCAACTGCAACAGAAACTTGCCACGCTGGACGCGCAACACCAGCAGGCCCGCGCCACACTTGGCGAACTGCTCGGTGAACAGCCCAGCGCCGAAGCCTGGCAACAGTACCTGGATACCCAGCTGGAGCAGGCGCGCAGCGCCGAGGCCGACTGCGTCCAGAAGCTGCAAGCGCTGCACACCCAAAGCGTGCAACTGGCCGGCGACCTCAAGGCCAACCAGCAGCGTCAGCAGGCCCTGGAACAGGAGCATCAGCAGTTGCAGGGCGAAATCGCCAATTGGCGCAGCGCGCACCCTGAGCTGGACGATGCCGGCCTTGACCGCCTGCTGGCCGTCGACGATGCCCAGCTCGGTGAATTGCGTCAGCGCCTGCAAACTGCAGAGAAGGCCATCGAGCAAGGCCGGGTGCTGCTTCAGGAGCGTGAACAACGCCTGCAGCAACATGCCAGCCAGGCCCACGGCGAATTGCCGGCGGAAGAACTGGAGCAAGCACTCAGCGAGCTCCAGCAGCAACTGGCCGCTCAAGAACAAGGCTGCGCCGAACTACGCGCGCGCCAGGCCGACGACCAGCGCCGTCAGCAGGCCAGCCAGGCCCTGGCCGAGCAGATCGAGCAGGCCTACCAGCAATGGCAACGCTGGGCGCGCCTGAATGCGCTGATCGGCTCGGCCTCGGGCGATGTGTTCCGCAAGATCGCCCAGGGCTACAACCTCGACCTGCTGCTGCACCACGCCAACAGCCAGTTGCGCCAGTTGGCCAAACGCTACCGCCTCAAGCGCGGCGGCAGCGCGCTGGGCCTGCTGGTGCTGGACACCGAGATGGGCGACGAGCTGCGCTCTGTGCACTCGCTGTCGGGCGGCGAAACCTTCCTGGTCTCCCTGGCGCTGGCCCTGGGCCTGGCGTCGATGGCCTCCAGCACCCTGCGCATCGAATCGCTGTTCATCGACGAAGGCTTCGGCAGCCTCGACCCCGAGTCGCTGCAACTGGCCATGGACGCCCTCGACGGTCTGCAGGCCCAGGGTCGCAAGGTAGCGGTGATCTCCCACGTGCAGGAGATGCACGAACGCATCCCGGTGCAGATCCAGGTGCGCCGTCAGGGCAATGGGCTGAGCGATGTCGAGGTGTGCGGGTGATTCTCTACTCGTTCCGCCGCTGCCCCTGGGCCATGCGCGCGCGCCTGGCGCTGCGCTACGCCGGGTGCGACGTGCAGGTGGTCGAGGTAAAGATGAAGGAAAAGCCCGCCGAACTGCTGGCACTGTCGCCCAAGGGCACGGTGCCGGTGCTCGATACCGGGAATGGCGTACTGGAGGAAAGCCTCGACATCATGCGCTGGGCGCTCGACCGGCACGACCCCGAAGACTGGCGCCTGCTGGCTGACCCAGCGGCCGCGCGCCAGGCCGACGCGCTGATAGCCCGCAACGACAGCGCGTTCAAGGCGCAGGTGAACCTGTACAAGTATGCCGAGCGCTATCCGGAGTATTCCCGGGCCCACTACCGCGCCCAGGCCGAGCCCTGGCTGGCAGAGCTGGAAAGCCTTCTCGAAGGCAGGCCCTGGCTACTCGCCGAGCACCCTAGCCTGGCCGACGCCGCCTTGCTGCCCTTGATGCGCCAGTTTGCCGGGGTCGAACCGCAATGGTTCGCCGAGGCTGCTTATCCGCGGCTACGGAGCTGGCTTCAGGGCTGGCTGGGGTCATCCCTGTTCGAGGCCGTCATGGCGAAGCCATAGTGCCCCACGCGACACACTGCAGGCCGCAGGAAAAAGCGTCGTTCGTCCTGTGTTTTTTCCTGCGGCCCGCTACTCACAACGCCAGAATCGGCGCGGACATCAGCAACAGCACTACCGCCGTGATACGCCACATCATGCTCTGCCCCTTTGGCGAGTCAAAAATTTAGCGTCAAATTAAATCATATGGCTTTGTGCTATTACCAATGGCTTTACACACTCAGTTGGAGTGCTTGCTCAAGGCGGCATGGAAATGCGCGCTCTGTTGCAGGTATTTCTGGGTGTAGCTGTGGGTGCTCGAGGCCTTGGTACCCTGCTCCGCCTGGGCGTGGGCTGGCAAAACGACGGAGGCAGAGATGGCGGAGGCGGCGATGAGTGGGAAGAGATTGAAGTTCATGCTGGCAGACCTCGACTGCGGTGGTTGACGTTGGCCCGTCGTGGGCCTTGGGTCAAAACTTACGCCGATGGATCTGCCTGTAAAAATTCATTGCGGCAGTAGCCATTATCATGGCCATTGATAATTGCCGATGCCGCTCCCACGCCAACTCAGTGCCCGCCATTATTCGAGGAACTTGAGGTCCGAAGGCGCCTGCTGCGCCAACTTCTGCAGGGTGTCCCCCAGCTTGCCGCTGCGCGGATCTCGGCGCATGACCACGATCTGGTTGCTCTTCTGGTTCGCCACCAGCAGGTAGTTGCCACTGGGGTCCAGGGCAAACTCGCGGGGATGGTCGCCCTCGACCGAGCGGCGCTGCACCAATCTCAGTTGGCCGTCATCCTTGCCTACCGCATACACCACGATCTCGTTGGCAGTGCCGCGATTGCTGACATAGAGGAAGCGGCCATCGGCCGACAGGTGCAGCCCGCCCGCGGCCCTGGCCGCTGCATCCTTGCTGTCGGTCAGCGGCAAGTGCTGGCGCTCGGTCAGAGCACCGTCCTGCACATCGAATACCACCACCTCGGCGCTCATCTCCAGGGTCAGGTAGGCGTGCCGACCCTTGGCGTCGAACAGCAGATGACGCGGGCCACTGCCCGGTGGCAACGCCACTGACGGCGGAATCGCCGGGCTCAGCGGATGCTCGGGGCTGGCGCCGTCATAGCGGTAGATGAACACCTTGTCCGCGCCCAGGTCGCTGGCATACAGGTGACGGCCATCGGGCGACAGCACCAGCGAATGCACATGGGCACCGGCCTGGCGCTCGGGGTTGACCTTGCTTGGCGTGTGCCTAGCCTGCTGCACCACCGGTTTGAGCTTGCCGTCCCTGGCCACCGGGATCACCACCAGGCTGCCACCGGGGTCGGGAGCGACGGCGTAGTTGGCGACGAACAGGTAGCGCTGGTCATGGCTCAGGCTGGCGTGGGTCGGCTCGTCGCCCTGGCTGGGCACCTGGTTCAGCAGCTTGATCTCGCCCTTGCTGCTTAGCGAGAAGCTGCTGACGTTGCCCTTGGGCGTTTCATTGACCGCGAACAGCTGGCGCTGGTCGGCAGACAGCACCAGCCACGAGGGGCTGACACTCTTGACCACCTGCCGGGGCTTGGCGTCGATCTGGCCAGTGCGAGCGTTGAAGTCGTAGCGGTAGATCCCTTCGCTGCCGTTGTCGGTGTAGCTGCCCACCAGCAACGTGGCGGCCTGGGCGTTGACTGACAAAGCCATCAGGCTAGCGGTCAGCAGGCGTGTCCATTTCCTGTTCATCGTCTTCTTCATCCGGGGCACGAAAAGCACTCATACAGACTAGACGATGCTCGCCTTCATCAGTGGCCAGGCTCCAGTCGTCGCCCGCGCCAGTGGCGGCAGCGATCTGCTCGGGGGTGAAGGACCAGCGGCGCAGTTGGCGGCCGTCCATGCATTCGATGGTGAGGCCAGATTCGTCGAGGGTGAAGTCGAAGGCGTGCAGGCCGTCGATCAGGAGCATGTCGCAGGCTGCGAGGGCGGTGGCGAGGGTGGTCATGGTAATACCATTTCAGACAAAGGCCGCCATTATACGCAATCGCGGGTCAAGTCGCGGCGGTGCGCCGATGCGACTTGACCCGCGATCATGGCGTCACTCAATGGGCGAAGATCGAGCCGCCCTCCTTGCCCGCCAATTTCTCTGGCTTGATCAGGAACCGCGCCAGCGCCGGCAGCAGCCACAGGGCGCCGAACATGTTCCACAGCAGCATGAAGGTCAGCATCAGGCCCATGTCGGCCTGGAACTTGATCGCCGAGAAGATCCAGGTGCACACGCCGATGGCCAGGCACAGGCCGGTGAACAGTACCGCCTTGCCGGTGGAGCGCAGGGTCTCGTAGTAGGCCTCCTGCAATGGCAGGCCGGCGCGCAGGAAGCTCTCCAGGCGGCTGTAGATGTAGATGCCGTAGTCCACGCCGATGCCCACGCCCAGCGCCACCACCGGCAGCGTGGCGACCTTCACGCCAATGCCCATGAAGGCCATCAGCGCGTTGCCCAGTACCGAGGTCAGCACCAGCGGCAGGACAATGCACAGGGTCGCGGCGAACGAGCGGAAGGTGATCATGCACATCACCGCCACGCAGATGTACACGAGGATCAGGATGGTCAGCTCGGCCGACTTGATCACTTCGTTGGTGGCCGCCTCGATGCCGGCATTACCCGCCGCCAGGAGGAACTGCAGGCCTTCCTTGCTGTGGCTGTCGGCGAAAGCCTTGGCCGCTGCGGTGACCCGCTCCAGGGTCTCGGCCTTGTGGTCGTTGAGGAACACCAGCACTGGCGCCAGCGAACAGTCGGCGTTGTACAGGCCGTCGGCACGGGCGATGGAGTTATTGAGGATATCCGGGTTGCGCGACAGGGTTTCCCATTTCAGGCTGCCCTCGTTCATGCCCTTGATGACCTGCTTGGACACGGTCACCAGGGAGATGGTCGACTGCACCCCGGGGGTGTTGTCCATGGTCCACATCAGCTCGTCGATCGGCGCCATGGTCGAGTGGATCGAGCAGCTCTCGGCCGGGGTCTTGACCATGATCACCAGCACATCGGAACTGGTCGAGTAATTGCTGATGATGAAGCTGTTGTCCTGGTTGTAGCGCGAGTCCGGGCGCAGCTCCGGCGCGCCCTGGTCGAGGTCGCCGATCTTCAGGTTCTGGCTGTACCAGAGGCCGCCACCGAAGGCCAGCAGCGCCAGCACCACCGATACCGGCGCCACCTTGGGGCTGGCGAAGTTGGACAGCAGGCGCCAGAACGGATGCTCGCGGGTCGCGTCCTTCTTGCTGCGGGCGATGGCCTTCTGGCTGATGCCGACATAGCTGATCGCCACCGGCAGCAGGATCAGGTTGGTGAACACGATCACCGCCACGCCGATCGAGGCGCCGATGGCCAGCTCGCGGATTACGCCGATGTCGATGATCAGCAGGGTGATGAAGCCCACGGCGTCGGCGAGGATGGCGATCATCCCCGGCAGGAACAGCTGGCGGAAGGTGCGCCGGGCCGCGGTCAGGGCGTTGTCGGCGTCACTGGATTGCAGGGCGATGCCGTTGATCTTCTGCACCCCGTGGGAAATGCCGATGGCAAAGATCAGGAACGGCACCAGCATCGAGTACGGGTCCAGGCCGAAGCCCACCGCATGCATCAGCCCCAACTGCCAGACCACCGCTACCAGGGTGGTGATGAGCACGGCGATGGTGCTGCGAATGCACCAGGTGAACCAGTACAGCAGCGCCCAGGTGATCACCAGCGCCACGCCGAAGAACATCGCGACCATCACCAGGCCGTCGATCAGGTCACCGACCTTCTTGGCGAAACCGACGATGTGAATCTTCACGTTCGGGTTCTGCGCCTGGAACTTGTCGCGAATCTTCTCTTCCAGCTGGTGGGAGAACTGCTGGTAGTCGAGCTTGACCTGGCGCCCCGGATCCTGCGGGTCGGGATGGTTCTCCAGCAGCGGGATATCGATGATGCTGGACTTGAAGTTGTTGGCCACCAGGCGCCCCACCTGGCCCGACTTGAGCACGTTGTCGCGCAGGGTGTCGAGGCTGTCCTGGGAGCCATTGTAGGTATTGGGGATCACTTCGCCGCCGGAGAAGCCCTCTTCGGTGACCTCGCTCCAGCGCACGCTCGGGCTCCACAGCGATTTCAGCCCGGCGCGGTCGACACCGGGGATGTAGAACACCTCGTCATGGATCTGGCGCAGGGTCTCCATGTAGTCCTTGTCGAAGATGTCACCATTGACAGCCTCCACCGAGACGCGGACGGTGTTGCCGAGGTTGGCCAGGTCGTTGCGGTGCTCCATCATCTGCTCGATGAACGGATGCTGCAGCGGGATCATCTTCTCGAAGCTGGTGGACGGGCGGATCTGCGTGGCCTGCCAGAACAGGAACACGCTCACCAGCAGGCAGATGCCGATGACCACGGGGCGGTTGTTGAAGATCAGGCGTTCCAGCAGGGTGGCCTTGTCCTTGTGCTGCATGTCGAAGCTCTCCCGGCTGGTCATGGACGCGCCTCCTGGGTACCGTCGGCCGAGGCCAGGTGCACGCCCCCTTGCCCGACCAGCAACAGGCCGCCACCGCCCAGGCCGCTGACACCCGACAGGGCGATACGGTCGGCGCGGTTGCGCACGCTGAAGGTCTGCCCGTCGTCATGGCTGCGCAGCACGCTGCCGCCATTGCCGACCAGCACCAGGCTGCCGTCCTCGAGAAGCGTAGCGCTTGCCAGGCCGAATTCGAGCGGGCCGCGTTCGGCCTTGAGCTCGATCGGCTGCCAGCTGTCGCCGAAATCGGTGGAGCGGAACAGGTTGCCGCGCAGGCCGTAGGCCAACAGGGTGTTGGGCTGGGCGGTGCCGATCACACCGAACAGCGAACCCTCGTAGGGGCCTTGCACCGTCGTCCAGCTCTGGCCAGCATCGCTGGAGCGGAACATGCTGCCCTGCTCGCCGACGATGAACAGGCCGGCGTCCTTCACTTGGGTGATGGCGTTGAGGTGGAGCTGGTCGGGGTTGTCCAGGCGCTCGGCGACGTCCTGCCAGTGCTGGCCGCCATCGGTGCTCTCCAGCAGCGCGCCATAGGCGCCGACGGCAAAGCCATGTTGTGCATCGACGAAACGCACATCGAGCAAGGGTGCTTCGCGGGACAGGTCTTCGAACTGCTTGCTCCAGGTCGCGCCGCCGTCGTTGCTGGCGAGGATCTGAGCATCATGGCCGACCGCCCAGCCGCGCTTGTCGTCGAGGAAGAACACTGCGGTGAGCAGTTGCCGGGTGGGCACCCGGGCCTGGGTCCAGGTCTTGCCCTGGTCGTCGGAGAACAGGATATGGCCGCGATCGCCGACCACCACCAGGCGCTGGCCTGCGTGGGTGACGCCGATCAACAGACTCTGGCTGGCCTTGGCCGACTCCACCGAGTATTCCTCGGCGGCCACCGCCGCCTCGGCATTGCCGGCGCCGATGCCCAGCACCAGTGCCAGCATCGCGCCTGCCGCCAGCCTGCGGCGTGGCGTAATCCGCTCTCTCATGACTGCCCCCTGTTGTGTTCTTGTGGTGGGTCAATCTATTGCCAGGCACTGCCGAAACCCCTGGTCCAGAGGCCTGGAATAGCTTCTGGCCATCGTATCGGGCTTGTCCGACAGAAAACAACGAGCGGGACGTTATGTTTTGTTAACCATAGAAAATGACTGGGGCCGCAAAGCGGCCCCAAACTTCGCCCGACTTACGCCAGGCTCTTGCTCACCACCTCGTACACATCGCTGGACAGCGCACCGGAAGCGAGGATCCGCTCCAGCTCGCCCTTCATCAGCGCCTGACGCTGGTCGTCATACTTGCGCCAGCGGGTCAGCGGGGCGAGTTGACGCGAGGCGATCTGCGGGTTCAACGCATTGAGCTCGATCACCAGGTCTGCCAGGAAGCGATACCCCGAACCGTCAGCGGCATGGAAGTTGACCAGGTTCTGCCCGGCGAAACCACCGATCAGCGCGCGCACCTTGTTCGGGTTCTTCAGGGTGAAGGCCGGGTGCTGCATCAATGCCTTGACCCGCGCCAGGCCGCCCGGCAGGGTGCTGGCCGCCTGCACGCTGAACCACTGGTCCATTACCAGCGGGTTGTCCTTGAAGTGCTCGGCGAAGGCTTCCAGGGCCTTGGCGCGCTCGGCCCCGAACGGCGAGTTGACCAGCACCGCCAGGGCGGTGAGACGCTCGGTCATGTTGTCGCAGTGCTCGTACTGCTCCAGGGTCGCCTCGAGCACCTGCGGCTTGCCGCTGAGCATCAGGTACGACAGCGCGATGTTCTGCAGGCTACGACGGGCAAAGTGCTCGGCCGAGGCCACGTAGGCGGTCTTGCGCGAGACCTCGCGGTTGGCCTGGTAACGCGCCCACAGCGCATCGAACAGCTGCTCGGCGATCTGCCGGCGGGCGAACTCACGGGCGGCGTGGATGGCATCCACGTCGGCCACCTGGCTGATCTCGGTGAGGTAGGCCTCGCCCGGCAGCGAGAGCATCTCGGCGACCATGGCCGGGTCCAACGACTCATTGCCAACCACAGTGCCCAGTGCAGTGATCAGGCGCTGGTCGAGGGCCAGTGCTTCGCCACGCTGGTGCTGGCCGATCAGCTCCTGGAGCACCTGCACGGCCAACTGCTGCCCTGCTTCCCAGCGGTTGAAGCCGTCGCTGTCGTGTTGCATGAGGAACATCAACTGGTCGCGGTCGTAGGGGAAGCTCAGCTTGACCGGTGCGCTGAAGCCGCGCAGCAGCGACGGCAGCGGCTGACTGGCAATACCTTCGAAGGTGAAGGTCTGCTCGGCTTCGGTCACCGACAGGACGCGGCTGGTGCCAGTGGCGGCGCTTTCGCCGGCCAGGCGCAACGGCAGGTCGTTGCCTTGGGCATCCAGCAGGCCCAGCGCCACCGGGATCACGAACGGCAGTTTCTCAACCTGCCCCGGTGTCGGCGGGCAGCTCTGGCGGAAGGTCAGGCTGTAGCGCTGCGCGGCAGCGTCATAGGCCTCGCTGACCTCCAGGCGCGGGGTGCCGGCCTGGGTGTACCAGCGCTTGAACTGGGCCAGGTCGACGCCGTTGGCGTCTTCCATGGCCTTGATGAAGTCGTCGGTGGTAACGGCCTGGCCATCATGGCGCTCGAAGTACAGGTCGCTACCCTTGCGGAAGCCCTCGGCCCCCAGCAGGGTGTGGACCATGCCGACCACCTCGGCGCCCTTCTCGTACACCGTCAGGGTGTAGAAGTTGGAGATCTCGATGAAGCTGTCCGGGCGGATCGGGTGGGCCATGGGGCCGGCGTCTTCGGCGAACTGATGGGTACGCAGGTAGGCGACGTCCTCGATGCGCTTGACCGTGCGCGAGTTCATGTCGGCGCTGAACTCGGCATCGCGGAACACCGTGAAGCCTTCCTTGAGCGACAGCTGGAACCAGTCGCGGCAGGTCACGCGGTTGCCCGACCAGTTGTGGAAGTACTCGTGGGCCACCACGCCCTCGACCCGCTGGTGGGCGGCGTCGGTGGCGGTCTCGGCGCGGGCCAGCACGCAGCTGGAGTTGAAGATGTTCAGGCCCTTGTTTTCCATGGCGCCCATGTTGAAGTCGTTGACCGCGACGATCATGAAGATGTCCAGGTCGTACTCACGGCCATAGACTTCCTCGTCCCAGCGCATGGACTTCTTCAGGCTGACCATGGCGTGGTCGCACTTGTCGAGGTTTTCTTCCTCGACATAGATACGCAGGGTCACGTCGCGGCCGGACTGGCGGGTGAACTCGCTCTCGACGCACCACAGGTCACCGGCTACCAGGGCAAACAGGTAGGCCGGCTTCTTGAACGGGTCTTCCCAGGTCGCCCAGTGGCGGCCGTCTTCGGCCGGCCCGCTGCCGATCGGGTTGCCGTTGGACAGCAGCACCGGGTAGCGATGCTGCTCGGCGATCACCGTGGTGGTGAAGACGCTCATCACATCCGGGCGGTCGAGGTAGTAGGTGATCTTGCGGAAGCCCTCGGCCTCGCACTGGGTGCAGAACATCTTGCCGGACTTGTACAGGCCTTCCAGCGCGGTGTTGTTCTCCGGGTGGATCTTCACGCTGGTATCCAGGGTGAAGCGTTCGGCCTTGGGATGCACGGTGAGGCTGTCGTCATCGAGCTGGTAGTCGCCGGCAGCAAGCGCCTGGTCGTCCAGCTGCACGCTCAGCAGCTCCAGGTGCTGGCCATCGAGCACCAGCGGCGGCAGGCCGGCGCCGCGCTCGGGGTTGCGGCGCATGACCAGCTGCGCATGGACCAGGCTGTGGTCCTCGAACAGTTCGAAGGTCAGGTGGGTCTCGTCGATCAGGTACTCGGGGGCCTGATAGTCCTTGAGGTAGATCACTTGCGGTTGTTCGGTACGCATGGTGACGATCCTTTTACTGGAGCACGGCCAGCTGGTAGGCCGTGTACTTGCGAATATTGATCACGCCGGTGTCGAAGATCAGGTACTGGCCCTTGATGCCCAGCAGCGTGCCTTCCACGACGGGATCCTTGTCGAGGTTGAAGCTGACGATCTTTTTCGGGTAGGCCCCGACCGGGTAGCGCATCTGCACCACTTCGGCGTCGGGCAGCGGCTGGATGGCCTGCAGGCCGAAGCGCTCCTGCAAGGCGCGGATGCCGTCGGCGCAGGCGTCGAAGATCTGCTCGCGGATGGCCGGCAGGTCGAGTACCTCGGCGTCACCCTTGAGCAGCGCGCGCCAGTTGGTGCGGTCCGGCACCTGGCTGCGCAGCACGTCTTCGACCAGCCCGGATTGCTGACGGGTGGCCACGCGCATGATCGGCAGCGCCTGGCTGGCGCCCTGGTCGAGCCAACGGGTGGGCAACTGGGTGGCGCGGGTGATGCCGACCTTGATGCCCGACGAGTTGGCCAGGTACACCACGTGATCGGTCATGCAGAACTGCTCGCCCCACGACGGCTCGCGGCAGGTGCCGGCGTCGTAGTGGCAGCGTTCCGGGGCCATGATGCACACGTCGCACTGGGCCAGCTTGGTCATGCACGGGTAGCAGTAGCCCTGGCTGAAGCTGGTCTTGGTGCGTTTGCCGCAATGGCTGCAGTGGATCGCGCCGAGGTACTCGAGGCGGATCGACTGGCCGATCAGCGGATTGACCGGCACCTCGGTGTCATCCAGGCGGAAACTGTATTGAACGACCGGTGCGTCCAGGCGCACCGCCATCTTGCTCAAAGAGCCACGAGCGAGTTCGATCAATGTACCGAGTCCGATTTGAACAGAATGTTGGCGATCGGCGCCGACTTCGAGGCGCACTCCTGCGGGCCCATGTAGCCGGTACGCTGCTCTTCGGGGAGGTTCTTGATTTCCCAGGCGATCACCGCCTGCAGCGACAGTTCTTTCTGTTCGGCAGTCAGTTTGCGGCCATCGGACCATTTGCCGATTTCAACGGCTGTCTTCAGGCTCTCGTAGATCTCGGGGGTGATGTTTTCGATCATTTGCGCGAATGTGGACATGCTGGCTCCTCAGTCAGGCCGTCAGTTTACGCCTCGCCAGCGCGCCACCCAAGAGCCCCGTCAGGCATCCGATGAGCAACCCACCGACATGGGCGGCGTTGGCGATCTGGCCGAAGCCGAGCTGGCCGACCACGCCGCTCAGGCAGATCACCAGCCAGATCAGCATCATCACCAGCACGCCCTTGGGTAGGTTGAACTGCGGGTTCGGCGCCAGCCACTGGTACAGCCAGACATGCCCGAGCAAGCCGTAGAGCACGCCGGACAGCCCGCCGAACAGGCTCGGCCCGCTGGTGAAATGCTGGGCCAGGTTGGATACCAGGCTGAACAACAGCGTCAGCCCCAGCAACATCCACGGCCCCTGGCGCAGCTCAATGCGCTTGCCCAGCTCCCAATACCACAGGCCGTTCATGGCCAGGTGCAGCACGCCGAAGTGCAGCAGCATCGGCGACACCAGGCGCCACCACTGGCCTTCGGCGAGGCCCTGGAGCAAGGGGGTGAAGTACAGGTAGTCGCCCTGCACCTTGAACGACAGGAAGGTGAACCAGCCGATGGTCGAGAGGTTGTCACCCAGGCCGGTCACCCCGGCGACCACCAGGCTCAGGATCAGTACCGCGGCGGTGACCTTGCAGGCCAGGGCCTGCTCCTTCAGCGAAGGCGCCGCCGGGGCGGTCGGCATGCCAGCGTCCACAGGTTCGGGCATCGCTTCTAGGTCGGCATTGCCCTCAGGGAAGCGCCGATAGAGTTCCAGTACGTCGTGGGCCATGGCCGGCGGCGCCCACAGCACCTGCTCCTCGCCCTCCTCCACCACCCGGTGCGGCACCTGCAGACGGCGCAGCAGGACGACGAAACCGCTGAGATCGACCGCCAGCGGCAGGCGCAGCACTTCGATCACGTTCATTGGCTAGCCTGCGGGCGGTCGACATCGACCCAGACGAACTTGTGCGGGTCGATGCGGGTCTCGTCGTCCAGGCGGTAGGCCGCGAGCTTGCCATAGAGCACGGCGCTGTAGTCCAGGCAGGCCAGGTTGTCGCGGATCGGCGCCGGCCGGCCACTGCGCCAGTAATGGCCGACGAACAGCAACGGTTCGTCCTCGGCATAGCGCAGCAGGGCGTTCTTCTGGCTGTGGCTGAGCGGCGTGCGGGCCACTTCATCGGGCAGTGCGTCGGGCTGGAAGACGATGTCGCCGTAGGTCTGCGGGTCCTCCTCCCAGAACTTGGTGCGGAAGAAGGCGCGGGTCAAACCGTCGCCACCGGTCAAGGTCAGGCCGTCCGGCAGGCGCATGTCAGTGCCGCGCAGCAAGCGGTTGCACACTGTCGAGGCGAAGCTGCCGGACACTGCCGAGGCCTGCACGAAGTGCTCGTCGATGCAGCCCGTGGGGTACTGCAGGCGCAACGGCTCGATCAGCCGTGGGTCCCAGCAGGCATGCACCAGGCGGAAGCGCCCGGCGTCGATGAACAGCGGCAGCTGGTAGAACCACTGGATGAAATCGTGCCAGTCGCCGGGGTGCTGGGCGAACTGGGTGAGGGTCTCGTCGATCAGCCGGGCATGGCGTGGGGTGTGCTCGCGCACGAAGGCCTTGCCACTGCCCGGCAACGCCGGGGTGACCCAGCCCAGGGCGTTGTACTCATGGTTGCCCATGATGCAGAACGCCTGGCCGGCCTCGACCATGTCATGAACGATGTGCAGCGCCTCGCGGATGCGCGGGCCGCGGTCGACGATGTCGCCCAGGAACAACGCCTGGCGCCGCGGGTGCCGCCAGACCCCGCCGATGCGCTTGTAGCCGAGGGCGTCGAGCAAGCGTTCGAGGGTGAGCGCGCAACCGTGCACGTCACCGATTATGTCGAAACTGCGCGCCGGATCGAGCATCAGTCGTCCCTGCCGCCCAGGCGGCTGCCCCAGCCGAGCTTGGTGCGGCAGACCTCGTAGTAGTTATGATCCAGCGGATGGATCAGGCGCAGTTTCTGCGGCTTTTTGCTCACCGTGATGGTATCGCCCGGAGCGCAGGTGAAGTGGTTCTGGCCGTCGCAGGAGACCTGCGGGTAGATCTGCAGGTCCTTCGACACGACGATCTTCAGCTCGCTGTTGCCGTCGACCACGATCGGCCGGCCGGACAAGGTATGCGGGTACATCGGCACGATGACGATAGCGTCCAGCTTGGGGTGCATGATCGGGCCACCGGCGGACAGCGCGTAGGCGGTGGAGCCGGTCGGAGTGGCGACGATCAGGCCGTCGGCCTTCTGGCTGCAGACGAACTGGCCGTCGATGTAGATCTCGAACTCGATCATCCGCGTCGACTTGCCCGGGTGCAGCACCACGTCGTTGAGCGCATCGCCCTGGCCGATGGCCTCATGGTGACGGCGCACCTCGGCCTGCAGCAGGAACCGGTTCTCCACCAGGTAATGACCGTCGAGTACCTCGGCAACCTTCTCCTCCAGCTCGTCGGGGCGGATATCGGTGAGAAAGCCCAGGTTGCCACGGTTGATTCCCAGCACCGGGATATTGTGCCTGGCTAGAGCGCGGGCGGCGCCAAGCAGGCTGCCGTCGCCGCCGACGACGATGACCAGGTCGCAAACTTCGCCCAACAATTTGCGTGTCGAGGTCTGCAGGCCATGACCGGGCAGGACTTCGGCGATAGTATCCTCGAGAATCACGTGCAGGTGGCGCTCGAGGAGGAATTTTTTCAGTCGGCGAATGGTGTCAAGCACCTGGGAGCTGCCAAGGCGGCCGATGATACCGATATTGCGAAATTGCTCCATGGTGCTCCTGCGAGGCTCTGCGGCGGGGTGACAATGCCGGGATTATGGGCGAAAGGACCGGCCAGCAGCAAACCGGCTATGCTGGCAGGATGATGCCCTTCGCCGAACTTGAGCACCTGCCCCGCCAACTGCATCACCCCGCCGTGCGCGATCTGGCCTGGGCGCTGCTGTCCCCCCCACTGCTGGCGCAGGCCGGCTGCCCTCAGCGCCATCCGCTGAAGGGTAGCGCCTGGGCCACTGATCCACAGCACTTGGACCACTGGCTCGCGGTGCTCGATCAAGCGCCTGCGCCGCTGTCGAGCTGGCTGGAACGCCTGAACAGCCGGCGGCTGGGCATGTACTACGAAAGCCTATGGCAGTTCGCCCTGCACCAGGCACCGGGCGTCGAGCTACTGGCGGCCAATCTGGCAATTCGCAATGGCGGACGTACATTGGGCGAGTTGGACATACTGCTGCGCGACTACGAAGGCGATCATCATCTGGAGCTGGCCATCAAGCTCTACCTTGGTCCGCCTTCTGGCGATGGCCAAGACCCAGCGCGCTGGCTCGGCCCCGGCTGCCACGACCGCCTCGGGACCAAGCTGGCACACCTGGCTGGGCACCAACTGCCCATCTCCGGCCAGCCCCATAGCCGCGCCGCGCTGGCCGCGCTGGGAATCGCCGAAGTTGAAGCCCGGTTGTGGCTCGGCGGCTATCTGTTCTACCCCTGGCCTGGGTATGCCGAGGCACCCGCTGGCGCCCATCCGGCGCATTCACGCGGGCACTGGTTGCATCGGCGGGATTGGGCGGACTACCTAGAGCGCTGTCCTGCCGGACGCTGGCAGCCACTGCCCCGGCATGGGTGGCTGGCGCCGGCACGGGTCGAAGCAGGCAGTTGCTGGACAGTTGAGCAGTTTGATCGTTGGTTGCAAGGACTGGATCAGGTGGCCCCGGCACAATTGCTCGTCAGGCTTGAGGAGGATGCGCACGGCGCTTGGCAAGAAGCCGAGCGGGTGTTTCTGGTGGCAGACAGATGGCCACATCTTCCCCGGGCTGGTTGAGTAGAACATCCTGTAAGGGGCCATCTTGCCTATCCATATCAACACAATTTTTACACAGCACCCGTACGATGACAGCCAGGCGCCAACAAGAGCGCCCTCTCCGACCTGATGACGAGGACTCCCCCATGGTTTCATCCACTCCCGCGACCCATTACGCGCGGCTGTCGATCGCCCTGCACTGGTTGATGCTGGTGCTGCTGGCCGCCGTCTACGCCTGCATCGAACTGCGCGGCCTGTTCCCCAAGGGCAGTGCCGAACGTGACTTGATGAAGGACCTGCACTTCATGCTCGGCCTGACAGTGTTCGTACTGGTGTGGCTACGTCTGGCCATGCGCCTGTCGCGCCCCACTCCGGCGATCGTGCCCAAGCCTCCGGCCTGGCAGACGGGCCTGTCGCACCTGGTGCATCTGCTGCTGTACCTGATGATGATCGGCCTGCCGCTGGCCGGTTGGGCAATACTCAGTGCCGCCGACAAGCCGATCCCGTTCTATGGCCTGGAGCTGCCAGCGATCGTCGCCCCCGACCCGGACCTGAGCAAGTTCATCAAGGGCTGGCATGAACGCATCGGCAGCTGGGGCTACTGGCTGATTGGCCTGCACGCGCTGGCCGGGCTCTATCACCACTATGTGCGGCGCGACAACACGCTGTTGCGCATGCTGCCCTACAAGTAACCGCGTCGGCCCTGCAGGCCTCCGGTGTGCAGGAACACCAGGCGGGTGCCGGGGGCAAAACGCCCGGCCTCGACCTGGTCACGCAGGGACAGCAGGGCCTTGCCGGTATAGAGCGCCTCCAGCGGCATGCCGGTTTGCCGTTCGGTGTCGGCGATAAACGCCAGCAGTGCGTCATCGATACGGGCAAAGCCGCCACGGCTGGCGTCGTGCAACTGATAGCCGTGCGCACCCGCCAGCGCCGCGACGGTTTCCGGTACACCGTGGTCGAGGGGCACGGCCAGGGCGCCATGGACCACATGCCTGCCCGCCTCTTCCAGCACCATTCCGGCCAAGGTCGTGCCGGTGCCTGCCGCCAGCCACCAGGCGTCGTAGTCCGTCCAGCCGAGCGTTGCCAATTGCGCTCGGCATTGCGCGACGATCAAACCGCAGCCCTGCGCGCCAGCTTGGCCGCCACCGCCTTCAGGGATGCAGTGCCAACCCGGGTAGCGGGCCTGCCAGGGCTCCCAGAAGCCGGGTTCATGGCGATTGCGGTAGCCGCCGAAACCGAGCCAGTGCATCTCCATGCCCAGGGCTCGAAGGTCTTGTACCGTCGGTGTTTCCTGGGGGTGGCCACGCAATAGCCCGGCGGTAGCAAAGCCGAAGCGCTTGCCGGCGGCGGCCAAGGCGTGGAGATGGTTGGAATGGTTGCCACCCAGGCTGATCAGGCCCGGTGCATCGGCCTTGCGGGCCTGGAGCAGGTGATGACGCAGCTTGAACCATTTGTTGCCGCTGATCAGCGGGTCGATCAAATCCAGGCGCAGGACCGCAGCTTCGATTCCCGCGTGGCGTAACCAAGATAGGTCCAGGCGTTGCAGGGGGGCTTGGGGGAGAGAAAAATCAGACATGAAGGCAGTTTATCTGATCACGCAGATGCATACGTGCTGCTCGTTGCCGTTGCCGTTGCCGTTGCCGTTGCCGTTGCCGATCAGGAGTCTAGCGCCATACCCAGCTAGCGACAGCTGCGTCAGCCCAGGCGCCGCCCGTAACTTCGCGACTTCAGGAGGTCGAACGCAGGCCTTGCGGAGGGAGGTGACGGGCATGGATGCCCGTCAAGCGCTGCGCCCCAGGATGGGGCGTTCAGC
>NZ_JAOXMC010000270.1:0-264 GCF_026343815.1 Pseudomonas sp. BJa3
GATTTTGGCACCCAAAGTTGCAATATCAGTGAGACTGTTTTCTAGAGGACGTAAAGCACTGATAATTTGATGGGGCGTTATTGTTGGCAGATCACCTTGTAGATTCAAAATTGTCTTGTAGCGTTGTTCAGGATCAATACGTGTTAAAGCTTCATAAATGCGATCAGATCCCGATTTATGATCATGAGATGTCATAATACATTCATGCCCATAAGCTGTTACAGCTTTGGCGATATCATTATGATCTGTTGCGACAAGAGTCCG
>NZ_JAOXMC010000271.1:0-264 GCF_026343815.1 Pseudomonas sp. BJa3
CGGCGATCAGCGTCTTGAACAGGTCGGTTTCGAAGACCGAATGCACGCCCTGGAGCACGGTGGTCATCCGCTCCAGGCCCATGCCGGTGTCCACGCTGGGCTTGGGAAGGTTGCGAACGATCTGATCGTTCTCCTTCTCATACTGCATGAACACGTTGTTCCAGATCTCGACGTAGCGGTCGCCGTCCTCGTCCGGCGAGCCGGGAGGGCCGCCGGCGATCTTGTCGCCGTGGTCCCAGAAGATCTCGGTGCAGGGGCCGCAGG
>NZ_JAOXMC010000272.1:0-264 GCF_026343815.1 Pseudomonas sp. BJa3
GCGGGCCAGCCGGCCTGGGGCATGCTGCGCGACGCCGAGGTCGTGCCGTTGACGCGGTACTGGCCCGACCTGGCCACGGCCCTGGCGGCGGGGGTGGCGCAGATCGCGCAAGCGGCCGCGCGGCACGAAGGCCCCGGCATCGCGCTGGCGGACCTGCAATGGCTGCCGCCGGTGCCGGCGCCGCGCAAGATCCTCTGCGTCGGCCTGAACTACGGCCGCCACGTAGCCGAGGCCGGGCGCGAGCTGCCGCGCCATCCCTCGCTG
>NZ_JAOXMC010000273.1:0-264 GCF_026343815.1 Pseudomonas sp. BJa3
GGCGCGCCTGCGCGGCATCGAGCGCGATACGCTGCCCCGGCGCAGTCTCGAGCCAGACGTCCAGGTGCGGTGCGGCCTGCGCACGGCCTGGCGCCGGGCGCGGAGGATCCGCCCACTGCAGCTGCAGGATGCCCTGCACGACGTTGTCCGCACGGGACGGTACCGCGACGAACATGCATGCCAGTGCCAACACGAATCCGACGGCCCACGCATGCGCGCACGACCGTCGCGCGTCGGCGAATCGTTGATGGACCACGCGCGACT
>NZ_JAOXMC010000274.1:0-264 GCF_026343815.1 Pseudomonas sp. BJa3
GGATATGTGCGAGCCACGGCAGATTGAGCTGCGCGCAGCCGGGGATCGGATCGCGCGCCAGCGGCCCGAAGATCTCGTGGTAGAGAAACGTCGTCGTGCCCAGCGCCAGGAGGTTGAACCCGATTCCGACCACCAGTTGATTGGCGCGCAACGTCACGCTCAGCACGGCCTGCACCGCGGCCACCGCGGTCGCGACCAATACGCCGGCCGCGACGCCGAGCAGCGGCGAACCGGTCGCCCACGATGCCAGCGCCGCCGTGAAGG
>NZ_JAOXMC010000275.1:0-264 GCF_026343815.1 Pseudomonas sp. BJa3
GAACAGCTGTTTCTGCTGTACGGCGTGGTAGGGCTGTGCGTGGGCGTTGTCGGGGCGGTACCGTACGTGATGGTCCGCGCGTTCCCGCCGGAGGTACGCTTCACCGGGATCTCATTTTCCTATAACGTGTCGTATGCCATTTTCGGCGGGCTGACGCCGATTGCGGTTACCGTGCTGATGAGCGTGTCGCCGATGGCGCCAGCCTGGTATGTACTCGCGCTCTCGCTGATGGGGCTGGTATTAGGATTTTGGCTGCGTCAGGCG
>NZ_JAOXMC010000276.1:0-264 GCF_026343815.1 Pseudomonas sp. BJa3
CGGTGTGGCTGGATGACGAATGCGTCGGCCTGGGCATCGTGGTCGAGCAGCGCCGATGGTTCGCCCTCGGCCTCAAGCACGTCCGCCTGCATCAGATAGGCGATCGCGTGGCGGACAGCATCACGATCGAGTTCAACGGCGTGCTGTCGCTGGACGGGTGCGAGCACGACGTGCTGGCCGCGTGCGTGGCGCATTTCGAACATCGCGAACGCCACTGGCTGACGCTCTATTTGCCCGGCCTGGACATGGACGGGATTCCGCTGG
>NZ_JAOXMC010000277.1:0-264 GCF_026343815.1 Pseudomonas sp. BJa3
TGCCACAGAACTTTCAGAAACAATATGAATTAAACCAATATCCCCTGTTCTTTTCACATGTGTACCCCCACAAAGCTCAATTGACCAGTATTTTTTTAATCCTTCCTGTTCAAGCTTGGTACCCATAGAAACAACACGTACTACATCACCATATTTTTCACCAAACAACGCCATTGCTCCTTCAGAAATGGCATCATCACCGAGCATAAGGCGTGTTGTTACCTCACTATTTTGTAAAACAATATCATTTGCTAAATCTTCTAT
>NZ_JAOXMC010000278.1:0-263 GCF_026343815.1 Pseudomonas sp. BJa3
GCTAACGCCATGCCAGCTGCAACAGCCATGGGCTTGAAATCCATCGTTTGGTTGTCCTGGTGATAGGCGCGCGTCAAAGACGGCACCGCTGGAATGGAACGGGGAAGTTTGAGTCTGCGCTTCTCAACCACCGGCACGCCTCCGGCCGGCAGCGAGCCCATCTCGGCCACCGTACGACTATTGATGATGGCCAGATCGCGCAACAATTGCAGATCGTGCGGGTTGTCGCCCCTGTTGGCATATAGCTTCATATAACGATTATC
>NZ_JAOXMC010000279.1:0-263 GCF_026343815.1 Pseudomonas sp. BJa3
GAGCACGCGGAGGTGGCCGTAATCGTCGAGCGCGATCACCGAGGCCACCGCCTCGGGCATCACCTTCTCCACTTCGCGGCAGACCAGCGCCAATACGTCCTGCAACGGCTGTTCGCGGACGATCGCGCCGAGCACCTTGCGGTGCAGTTCTTCGTGCAGCTTGCTGTGCGTGATGTCGGTGTAGACGCCCAGCAGGTAGCGCGTGCCGCGGTCGCCGTCGAACACCGGATTCACCACCGCCGAGATCCACAGCGGCACACCGT
>NZ_JAOXMC010000027.1:0-57342 GCF_026343815.1 Pseudomonas sp. BJa3
CGGGAGGACGCGCCGACGGGCCATCCATGGCCTGATCGGCGCTTGACGGGCATCCATGCCCGTCACCTCCCTGCGCAGGCCCTCCGTTCGGCCTCCTGAAGTCGCAATTTGTGTCGCCTGAACTATCGCGCGCTTAGAAGCAACAGCAAGGGCAAAGGCAAAAGCTGGGCTGGGCTGGGCTGGGCTGGGCTGGGCGTAATGATTTTGCGGAGCATGCCTGCATGACATTGCATTGGTGCAAAGAGCCGACTGCGTCGTTAAATATTATTGACCTAGCTTGCGCCAAACCCTTGTCGCCCAAGGCTCCGACCGCCTACAGCCCCCGAAAAATGGCGGCTTGAGGGTTCGTCACTCGTTTGACATATCGAACGGCTCTGGCAAGCTATGAGTCAGGCCCCGACCGACATCGCCTGCAGGGCGAGCCGGCAGTGCTCGGGGCTTCAGGCAGCACTCAAGGCCCCGGCCGTGCGCCTGCACAACAACGACAGGCATGACCTGTCTCAAGGTGACATATGTCCAACAGCAACATTGGCAACAAGCAACCTTCCCTGCGCAAACCCGTCGTCCTCATGACCATGGGCAGCCAAGAGCGCAAAGGCCATGACTATCAGGTCATGACACACAAATACATCTCCCCGCTGGTCGAGTTCTCCGGTTGTGTTCCGGTCCTGGTGCCCACCTGCTGCGGCGTTGAAGACCTCGAGACCTACCTGGACATGGCCGACGGCGTGTACCTGACCGGTGCCGGCAGCAACATCGACCCGGCCCTCTACGGCCAGGACAACCAGACGCCCGGCAAGGGCCAGGACAAGGACCGCGACCTGTTCGACATCCCGCTGGTCAAGGCGGCGATCAAGCGTGGCCTGCCGATCTTCGGCATCTGCCGCGGCATGCAGGAAATCAACGTGGCCCTCGGTGGCGACATCTACCAGAAGGTCTACGCCGAGCCAGGCTTCAACGACCACCGGGAAAACCCCGAAGATCCGGTCGAGGTCCAGTACGCCCAGGTGCACGGCGTGAAGATCAAGCCGGGCAGCTGGCTGCGCGACACCCTCGGCAGCGACGAAATTCGCGTCAACTCGCTGCACGGCCAGGGCCTGCGCAACCTGGGCGCCGGCATCGAGCCGATCGCCCATGCCGAGGATGGCCTGGTCGAGGCGATCCACGCCCCGAGCATCTCGCCCTTCCTGTTCGCGGTGCAGTGGCACCCGGAGTGGCAGGCGGCGAAGAACCCCGACTCGATCAAGATGTTCCAGGCCTTCGGCGACGCCTGCCGCGCCCAGGTCCGCAAGTCCCAGGTCAAGCGCAACCAGGCCGCCTGACCCTCTGAAGCTTCGTTAGCTTTGATCGCGGGGCGGCGCAAGGTCGCCCCCGTTTCCCACGGTCACCCTCTGCTGGTCCCAGAACACCTCCCGTGGAAGCGGGCGGCGGGCTTGTGCCTGTCTCCGCGATCTTTTTTCCTCTCTCCCTCATAGAGATACGATGACTCGTAAGGTCTCGTGTCGTCTTGCCGCCCCTATCGCAGCGCAAGCCCGCTCCCGCAGCCCGGCAGAGCTGTCACGTCATGACTATAGGTGCGGGCTGGCCACGCGCTGAGGCCAGATCTGATCACTACCCCGCAGAAAATCCATGGGCAGGGCTAGTCACGGAACAAGTTGTACGATAACTTACCTCTCACCTTGGTACCCCCTCCTTCCAAGCGCCACAGGATGCCTACAACAATGAATCCACAAGAACTGCAATCCATCCTCTCCCACGGCCTGCTGTCGTTCCCCGTCACCGACTTCGACGCGGCCGGCGACTTCAACCCCACAGGCTATGTCAAACGCCTGGAATGGCTCGCCCCGTATGGCGCAAGCGCGCTGTTCGCCGCCGGTGGCACCGGCGAGTTCTTCTCCCTGGCCGCCAGCGAGTACAGCCAGGTGATCAAGACCGCCGTCGACACCTGCGCCACCTCGGTACCGATCCTCGCCGGCGTCGGTGGCTCGACCCGCCAGGCCATCGAATACGCCAAAGAGGCTGAACGCCTGGGCGCCAAGGGCCTGCTGCTGCTGCCCCACTACCTCACCGAAGCCAGCCAGGACGGCGTCGCCGCCCATGTCGAGGCGGTGTGCAAGGCGGTGAACATTGGCGTGGTGGTCTACAACCGCAACGTCTGCCGGCTGAACGCCGACCTGCTGGAACGCTTGGCCGAGCGCTGCCCGAACCTGATCGGCTACAAGGACGGCCTGGGCGACATCGAGCTGATGGTGTCGATTCGTCGCCGCCTGGGCGATCGTTTCAGCTACCTGGGTGGCCTGCCCACCGCCGAGGTGTATGCTGCGGCGTACAAGGCGCTCGGAGTGCCGGTGTATTCGTCGGCGGTGTTCAACTTCGTGCCCAAGACCGCGATGGACTTCTACCACGCCATCGCCCGCGACGATCACGCCACCGTGGCCAAGCTGATCGACGACTTCTTCCTGCCGTACCTGGACATCCGCAACCGCAAGGCCGGTTACGCCGTGAGCATCGTCAAGGCCGGGGCGAAGCTCGCCGGTCATGACGCGGGCCCCGTGCGCACGCCGCTGACCGACCTCACCGCGCAGGAGTACGAGATGCTCGCGGCGCTGATGGACAAGATGGGCCCGCAATAAGCGAGCACCCCGCGGCCTGCCAAAGCCGCCGCCGGAGCAGGGACGCCCCGCTCCGGCCTACAACCAATCCCCGTATAAAAATAACGAGTGGGAGTAACCAGCATGCAAGCGACGCAAAAGACGCATGTACGCTACCTGATCCTGTTGATGCTGTTCCTGGTGACCACCATCAACTACGCCGACCGCGCCACCATCGCCATCGCCGGCTCCAGCCTGCAGAAAGACCTGGGCATCGACGCGGTCACCCTCGGCTACATCTTCTCCGCCTTCGGCTGGGCCTACGTGGCCGGGCAGATCCCCGGCGGCTGGCTGCTCGACCGCTTCGGCTCGAAGAACGTCTACGCCTTCAGCATCTTCACCTGGTCGCTGTTCACCCTGCTGCAGGGCTTCGTCGGCGGGCTGCCGGTGGCCTGGGCGGTGGTCACGCTGTTCACCCTGCGCTTCCTGGTCGGCTTCGCCGAAGCGCCGTCGTTCCCCGGCAACGCGCGGATCGTCGCGGCCTGGTTCCCCACCCAGGAGCGCGGCACCGCCTCGGCGATCTTCAACTCGGCGCAGTACTTCGCCACCGCGCTGTTCGCCCCGATCATGGGCTGGATCGTCTTCACCTTCGGCTGGGAACATGTGTTCGTGGTCATGGGCGTACTGGGTATCGTGTTCTCGGCGGTGTGGATGAAGACCATCTACAACCCGCGCCAGCACCCACGCATAGGCCAGGCCGAACTCGACCATATCGAACAGAACGGCGGCCTGGTGGACATGGACCAGAAACGCGGCGGCGACGGCCCGAAATGGGGCTACATCAAGCAGCTGCTGACCAGCCGCATGCTGCTGGGCGTCTACCTCGGCCAATACTGCATCAACGCCATCACCTACTTCTTCCTCACCTGGTTCCCGGTGTACCTGGTGCAGGAACGCGGCATGACCATCCTCAAGGCCGGGTTCATCGCTTCACTGCCGGCGGTATGCGGCTTCATCGGCGGGGTGCTCGGCGGGGTGCTGTCGGACTGGCTGCTGCGCCGCGGCAACTCGTTGACCTTCTCGCGCAAGCTGCCGATTGTCTGCGGCCTGCTGCTGTCGACCACCATGGTGTTCTGCAACTACGTCGAGGCCGAATGGATGGTGGTCGGCTTCATGACCCTGGCGTTCTTCGGCAAGGGCATCGGCGCCCTGGGCTGGGCGGTGGTCGCCGACACCTCGCCCAAGCAGATCGCCGGCCTGTCGGGCGGGCTGTTCAACACCTTCGGCAACATCGCCTCGATCACCACGCCGATCGTCATCGGCTACATCATCAGCGCCACCGGTTCGTTCAAATGGGCTCTGGTGTATGTGGGCGCCAACGCCCTGGTGGCGGTGTTCAGCTACCTGGTGATCGTCGGCCCGATCAAGCGCATCGAGCTCAAGGAGCCGCCCAAGCACGAACCTGCGCCCGATGCGGAACTGGCCCGCCAGTAAGCCGGACACGTCGGCGCCCAACGGCGCCGGCGACAGCACCACGCCTGAGAGACAAGACAAGAAGGGCCTGAACCATGCAGCTGATCGAACATTCCGAGTCGCCCCGCTACGTGCGCCTGCACCCCGACGACAACGTCGTGGTGGTGGTCAACGACGGCGGCCTGGGCGAAGGCGCGCGCTTTGCCGATGGCCTGACCCTGGTCGAGGGCGTGCCGCAGAGCCACAAGGTCGCCACCGTGGACATCCGCAAGGGCGAGGCGGTGCGCCGCTATGGCCAGGTCATCGGCCATGCCCTGGCAGACCTGCGCCAGGGCAGTTGGGTCAAGGAAGATCAACTGGCGATGCCGGCCGCGCCCGAGCTTGCCAGCCTGCCACGCTGCGACGCCGTACCCGCCCCCCTGCCGCCACTCGACGGCTTCACCTTCGAGGGCTACCGCAACGCCGACGGCAGCGTCGGCACCCGCAACATCCTCGGCATCACCACCACCGTGCAGTGCGTGACCGGCGTGCTCGACCATGCGGTCAAGCGTATCCGCGCCGAACTGCTGCCTCGCTACCCCAATGTCGACGATGTGGTCGCCCTCACCCACAGCTACGGCTGCGGCGTGGCGATCAACGCCCGCGACGCCTACATTCCGATCCGCACCGTGCGCAACCTGGCGCGCAACCCCAACCTTGGCGGCGAGGCGCTGGTCATCAGCCTGGGCTGCGAAAAGCTCCAGGCCGGCCAGGTGATGCACGACGGCGATCCGTCCGTGGACCTCAGCGAGCCGTGGCTGTACCGCCTGCAGGATGCGACGCTGGGCTTCGGCGAGATGATCGAGCAGATCATGGCCCTGGCCGAGACCCGCCTGAAAAAGCTCGACCAGCGCCGCCGCGAGAGCGTGCCGGCCAGCGAACTGATCCTCGGCATGCAGTGCGGCGGCAGCGACGCCTTCTCCGGCATCACCGCCAACCCGGCGCTGGGCTATGCCGCCGACCTGCTGGTGCGCGCCGGCGCGACGGTGCTGTTCTCGGAAGTTACCGAGGTGCGCGACGCCATCTACATGCTCACCTCCCGCGCCGAAACGCCGGAGGTCGCCGAAGCATTGGTGCGCGAAATGGACTGGTACGACCGCTACCTGCAGCAGGGCGCCGCCGATCGCAGCGCCAACACCACGCCGGGCAACAAGAAAGGTGGCTTGTCAAACATCGTCGAAAAAGCCCTGGGCTCGATCGTCAAGTCCGGCAGCGGCGCGATCCAGGGCGTACTCGGGCCCGGCGAGCGGGTAACGCGCAAGGGCCTGATCTTCTGCGCCACCCCGGCCAGCGACTTCGTCTGCGGCACCTTGCAACTGGCGGCCGGGATGAACCTGCACGTGTTCACCACTGGTCGCGGCACGCCCTATGGCCTGGCCATGGCGCCGGTGGTCAAGGTGTGTACCCGCAGCGAGCTGGCCCAGCGCTGGCCGGACCTCATCGACATCGACGCCGGGCGCATCGCCAGCGGCCGGGCGAGCATCGAGGAGCTGGGCTGGGAGCTGTTCCATTACTACCTGGACGTGGCCAGCGGCCGCAGGCAGACCTGGGCCGAACAGTACCGGCTGCACAACGACATCACCTTGTTCAACCCAGCCCCTATTACCTGAACGACACAGGTGGCGTGGGAGCGGACCTGCCCCGCGATGATGCAATCGCGGGACAAGCCCGCTCCCACGCACTGGCTCATCACTCATCCTGGAGTTTCCATGCCCAATATCCTCGGCCACAACTTCATCGCCGGCCAGCGCAGCGCCCTTGGCCCGCAACGCCTGCACAGCCTCGACGCCACCAGCGGCGAAGCGCTGCCCTACAGCTTCGTCCAGGCCACCGAGGGCGAAGTCGACCGCGCCGCCCGCGCCGCCGCCGAAGCCTTCAGCGCATTCCGCCAACTGCCCCCAGCCCGCCGCGCCGAGTTCCTCGAAGCCATCGCCGCCGAACTGGACGAACTCGACGACCACTTCGTTGCCATCGTCTGCCGTGAAACCGCCCTGCCCGCCGCGCGCATCCAGGGCGAGCGCGGCCGCACCAGCGGCCAGATGCGCCTGTTCGCCCAGGTGCTGCGTCGCGGCGACTACCTCGGCGCGCGCATCGACCTGGCGCTGCCCGAGCGTCAGCCGCTGCCACGGGTGGACATCCGCCAGATGCGCATCGGGGTCGGCCCGGTGGCGGTGTTCGGTGCCAGCAACTTCCCGCTGGCCTTCTCCACCGCAGGTGGCGACACCGCCGCGGCCCTGGCCGCCGGCTGCCCGGTGGTGTTCAAGGCCCACAGCGGCCATATGGCCACCGCCGACCTGGTGGCCTGCGCCATCCTGCGCGCCGCCGACCGCACCGGCATGCCCAAGGGCGTGTTCAACATGGTGTTCGGCGGTGGTGTCGGCGAATGGCTGGTCAAGCACCCGGCCATCCAGGCCGTCGGCTTCACCGGCTCGCTTAAAGGCGGCGACGCGCTGTGCCGCATGGCCGCCGAACGGCCGCAACCAATTCCGGTGTTCGCCGAGATGTCCAGCATCAACCCGGTGATCGTCCTGCCCGGCGCCCTGGCCAAGCGCGGCGAGGCCATCGCCCGCGAACTGGCAGGCTCGGTGTGCCTGGGCGCCGGTCAGTTCTGCACCAATCCCGGGATGGTGATCGGCTTGCAGTCCCCAGGCTTCAGCCAACTGCTGGGCGAGTTGGGCCAGCACCTGGATCAGCAGGCCGGCCAGACGTTGCTCAATGCCGGCGGTCTGCGCAGTTATGTCGGCGGCCTGGAGCATCTGCAGGCCCACGCCGGCATCCAGCATCTGGCGGGGCAGCCGCAGCTAGGCGATCAGGCCCGCGCCCAGCTGTTCAAGGCCGATGCCCGCCTGCTGGCAGAGGCCGACCCGCTGCTGCAGGAGGAGGTGTTCGGCCCGGCCACGGTGGCCGTGGAGGTCGCCGACGAGGCACAGTTGCGCGCCGCCCTGCTCGGCCTGCGCGGCCAGCTCACCGCCACGCTGATCGGCGAGCCGGACGACCTCGAGGCCTTTGCCTGGCTGGTGCCGCTGCTCGAAGAGAAGGTCGGGCGCATCCTGGTCAATGGCTACCCGACCGGGGTCGAGGTGTGCGACGCCATGGTCCATGGCGGGCCTTACCCGGCGACCTCGGATGCCCGTGGCACTTCGGTGGGAACGCTGGCGATCGATCGCTTCCTGCGGCCGGTGTGCTACCAGAACTACCCGCAGGCTTTGCTGCCGGAGGCGTTGCGCGATGGCAACCCGTTGGGGCTGCGGCGGCTGGTGAATGGACAGTGGAGCGAAGGGGCAGTCTGACTACCTGGAAACGCGATTGGAAACGACGTGGGAGCAGGCCTGATACCGGGCTCCCACGCGTTTGACCACCTCGGACGTCAGCCCCGCTGCGCCTCGGCCTCTTCATGGGCCTGGCGCAGGCGTTCGCGGCTGTTGCTCAGGTGCATGCGCATGGCCATCTTGGCGCCTTCGCTGTCGCGCCGGGCGATAGCCTCGTAGATCGCCTCATGCTCGTGCATCAACCGACTCATGTAATGCGCCTGGTCGTCATGGGCCAGGCGCGCCGAGTTGAGCCGGGTACGCGGGATGATGCTGGTGCCCAGGTGATTGATGATGTCGGCGAAGTAGTGATTGCCGCTGGCCTGGGCAATGCGCAGGTGGAACTGGAAGTCCGCCGACACCGCATCCGAGGCATGGGCCGCGCCCTCGTTGAGCTCGTCCAGCGCGGCGCGCATGCCGGCCAGTTGCTCGTCGCTGCGACGCTCGGCCGCAAGGCCCGCCGACTCGATCTCCAGGGCAATGCGCAACTCCAGCACCGCCAGCACCTCGCGCAGGGTGACGATGGTCGCCGGGTCGATACGAAAACCCCCGGTACTTGGGGTGTCCAGCACGAAGGTGCCGATACCGTGGCGGGTCTCGACTTGGCCTGCGGCCTGCAGCCGCGAGATGGCCTCACGCACCACCGTGCGGCTGACCCCTTCCTCGGCCATGATCTGCGATTCGGTGGGCAGCTTGTCGCCGCGTTTGAGCTGGCCGCTGCGAATGCGCTCGGTCAGCACCGTGACCAGTTCCTGGGCCAGACTGCGTGGCTTGCGCCGGGTCCGTGCCTGTACCTGCTGCTCTGTCATGCCCTGTCTGTCTGGTTGTGGAAGACAGGCGCGATGATAGCGCAAGCAGTTGTACGATCACATACGTCCGGGCGGGTTTTCATGCGCCGTGGCGCGCCGCCGAGGGCGTGTGGCCCATGACCTTGCGGTACAGGCTGGAGAATGCGCTGGGGCTCTCGTAGCCCAGGTCCAGGGCGATGGCCGTCACCGCCTCGCCTGCCGCCAGGCGTGTCACCGCCGCCATCAGGCAGGCCTGCTGGCGCCATTGGCCGAACGACAGCCCGGTCTGCTCGCGAAAACGCCGGCTGAAGGTGCGCGGGCTGCAGTTGAGTTGACGCGCCCAGGCCTCGGCCCGGGCATGGATCAACGGCTGCGCCAGGAACGCCTGGCACAGGGCCGCCAAACGCGGCTCCGTCGGCATCGGCGCGAACAGCGGCAGGCGCTCGGCCTGGCCCAGCTCGTGCAGCAACAGCCCCAACAGCAGGCCGTCGCGCCCCGCCTCGTCATGCAGGGCCGGCACTTCGGCGCTGGCCAGCAATAGCTGGTGCAGCAGCGGTTGGACACGCAATGCCTCGCATAGCGGCCCCGGGCGAGGCAGTGCTGTCGGCTCGATGTAGAGGCTGCGGGTACTCACGCCGCGCATGCGCACCTGGTGCGGCTTGCCGGGAGGAATCCACACGCCGCTGCCGGGTGGAATGCCCCAGGCGCCATCGTCGGTCAACACCTCCATCAGCCCGCTCATCCCGTACAGAAATTGCGCCCGGCGATGGAAGTGCCTGGGCAACAGGGTGTCGGGCGGGTAATCGGTGGCGATGGCCAGTACCGCACGGGGGGTGGCATCGACTTGGGACAGGGGAACATTGCGCATGACAACAGGCTCTGGCCGTGATGCGATGATTATTGGCCAATTGGCGCAAGCCGGCCAAGAGGCAGGGGCCTACGCTGGGAGCCCCTGTCCTGGCCCTGAGGCTGTTCCCATGCTCTACCCTCTGCTTGGCTTGTTCGGCTTGTGTGCCGGCGTCACCACCTTGCTGTTCGGCTTCGGCGGCGGGTTCTTCGCCGTGCCGCTGCTCTATGCCCTGCTGCTGACCAGCCACGGCGCAGGCACGGCCGTGGCGGAGCATGCCATGCAGATCGCCGTGGCCACCTCGGCCACGGTGATGATCTTCAGCAGCGCCCTGGCCACCTGGCGCCACCACCGAGCCGGCAGCCTGCGCTGGGACCTGGTGCGGCCCCTGGCGCCGGCCATAGCCATAGGGGCGCTGCTCGGCGCCTGGGCCGCCCTGTACGTGACCAGCGCCTGGCTGCGCGGGTTGTTCATCGCCTATCTCCTGCTCAGCCTGCTCGATGCCTGGCTGCGCCCGGGCTTCGTCCGCACAAGCGGGCAGGCACTGGCTGAAATGAGCCGTACCGGCGCAACCCTCGCCGGCCTGCCCATCGGCGCGCTGGCGGCGCTGCTTGGCGTCGGTGGCAGCGTGATGACCGTGCCGCTGATGCGCCGCCGCGGCGCCAGTATGCGCACCGCCACTGCCATGGCCAATCCGCTGTCGCTGCCCATGGCCCTGGCGGCCACGCTGGTCTATGCCCTGGTGCCGAGCAGTCAGGCTGACCTGGGCTCCGGCGTGCTCGGGCTGATCGACCTGCGCGCCGCCCTGGTTATGACCGTCGGTGCCTGGCTGGGCATGCACCTGGCCGCGCCGTTGCTGGGGCGCATCCCCGACCACGTGCATGCCCGGGCCTACCTGGCGCTGCTGGCCTGCGTACTGCTGGTGATGCTGCTCGTTGGCGATTGAGCCTGGCCATGGGACATGCCCGCGCTGTAGGCTGCGACCTGCTCTCTCCAAGGAAGGAAACCGCATGAAGACGTTCGATCGCCTGCTGCTCGCCACTGGCCTGCTCATTCCGCTCTGGCTGTTGTCGGGCGTTGGCCTGACCGCCCTGGCCTATCCCGGCTACGACCATCTGCAACAGGCCATGAGCCAGCTCGGCGCGGTCGGCGCGCCGACCCATGGCTTCTCGCCCTGGGTCAACAACTTCCCCTTGGCGTTGCTCTTCGGCCTGTTCGCCTGGGGCCTGGCGCGGCGCTGGCAGTACTCGGGTCTGGCTCGGTTGAGCGCGGGGCTGGTGCTGCTGCACGCTGTCGGCAGCCTGGGTACCGGCTGGTTCCCCTGCGACCAGGGCTGCGCGCCGCTGGAGCCGTCATTCTCGCAACAGATGCACAACCTCAGCGGCCTGCTGATGTTCCTCTCGCTGACCCTGGCCAGCGTGTTGTGGATCTGGCTGGGCAAACGCGTGGCAGGTTCCCCCTGGTTGGGAAGGTGGTCGCTACTGTGCTCGGTGCTGGCGATGATCACCGTGGTGCTGATGGCCAAAGCCGCGCAAGGCGGTGAACTGTTCGGCCTGTACCAGCGCCTCAACTACGGCATCAGCGTGTTGTGGGTTGCCGCCCTGGCCCTGCAATCGTTGCGCTGGCGTTCGCGCGATGGCCTGCAAATGGCCATCGCCTGACGGCAAACTGCTGGCCCCCAGGCGTCGAAAGCGCGGGCAAACTTCGTTTTCCTTCAGATGCTTAGGACAGCAACATGCGCGTAATTCTAGCAACCGTGGCTGGCTGCCTGCTGGCCACGACCGCCTTTGGCGCCCAGGCCCGGGCCCTGAGCCAGAACGATCGCCAGGTGTGCGGCTGGGGCGCGCAGATCGCCGCCGAGGCGCAACAGGCCAAGCTTTCCGGGGTGACCCTGTATGCCACGCGCAAGAAGCTGCAGGCACGCAAGTTCGCCAAGCCATGGATGCGCATGACGGCGTTCGGGATCACCGAGCAGACGTATAACAGTCGCTCGCGGCTGAAGCCTGCGGCGATCAAGCAGACGTATTACGAGCAATGCGCCCAGCATGCAGTCGCTAAAAATTAATTAATATAATTCAAATAGTTTTGAGTTATATCAAATGTAATTTATTAGCACATGTTGAAGTGATTTCGAGGTATTCGGCGGCATAATCGGCAACCGGTGGGAGCGGGCTTGCCCCGCGATCTGGCCAAGCGGCCATCGCGGGACAAGCCCCCTCCCACAACACCTCCCTGTCAATCGAGCCTGTCGATCAAGGCTCCGCAATCCCCGTGGTATCACCGATCAGCGTCTGAGCCTTGAGCGGCACCGGTGCTGCCTTGCGTAGCGCCGCCACCTGCCCCGCGGTCACCGCCGCGGCCTGGTTGCCCCAGCTGCTGCGAATGAAGTTGACCACATCGGCCACCTGCTGGTCCGACAGCCGCCAGCCGAAGCCGGGCATGCTGAACGTCGACGGCGCGCTCGCCGTGGCCGGCAGGGTCGCGCCTTCCAGCACGATGTGGATCAGCGAGGTGGCATCCTGCCCCTGCACCACCGGATTGCCTGCCAGCGCCGGGAACACCCGGGCATAGCCCTGGCCGTCGGTACGGTGGCAAGCCCCGCAGTTGTCCACGTACAACGCCGCGCCCGTCTTGCCGTCATTGCCTTGCCACAGCGCCTGGGCCGCGCTGGGGTCCACCTGGAACGGCTGGTCGTCCGGGTTGCTCGGCGGCAAGGTCTTCAGGTAGCGGGCAATGGCCGTCAGGTCGGCATCGCTCATGTACTGCATGCTGTGCTCGACCACGTCGCTCATGCCGCCGAACACCGCGGTGCGCTCGTTGCGGCCGGTCTTGAGGAAGGCGACGATCTGCGCCTCGTTCCAACTGCCCAGGCCGTCCTTGTGGTCGCCGCGCAGGCTCTTGGCGATCCAGCCCTCAAGCGGTGCGCTGCCGGCCAGGAAGGCGTCGCCGTCGTTGGTATCCAATGCCTTTTCCTGCATGGTGATCGCCCGTGGCGTATGACAGGCGCCGCAATGGCCCAGCCCTTCGACCAGGTAGGCACCCCGCGCCACCACCGGATCACGCCCTGCGGCTTCGAACGGCTTGACCTCGGGCGCGAACAACCCACGCCAGAACGCCAGCGGCCAGCGCATGCTCAATGGCCAAGGGATGTCGCTGGCCTTGTTCTGCTGCGCCACCGGCTGCACGCCGTGCATGAAGTAGGCATACAGCGCCTGCATGTCCTGATCGCTGACCCGGGCATAGGACGGGTATGGCATGGCCGGATACAGCGTACTGCCATCCTTGCCGATGCCCTGGCGCACGGCGCGCTCGAAGTCTTCGTAGCGATACTGGCCGATGCCGCTGGCGTGCGGGGTGATATTGGTCGAATAGAGGGTGCCGATCGGCGTCTCCATCGGCAGCCCGCCGGCGAAGGGCTTGCCGCCCTTGGCGGTGTGGCAGGCCACGCAGTCGCCGGCACGGGCCAGGTACTCGCCCTGCTTGACCAAGGCTGGATCGACGCCGTCGGCGGCGTGCAGCAAGGTGCTCGCACCCAGGCCGAGCATGGCGATGAACAGTGTCTTGAGTTTCATGACCGGCCTCCTCATGCCTGCACCAGTGGGCCGGGGTTCTTCAGGTAGCGTTCGCGGATCGCCCGCGCCGACCAGTAGGTCAACGCCGCCACCAGCCCGGTGGGGTTGTAGCCCAGGCCCTGGGGGAAGGCCGAGGCGCCGGGCACGAACACGTTGTGCACGTCCCAGCATTGCAGGTAGCGGTTGAGCGCGCTGGTCTTCGGGTCGGTGCCCATGATTGCGCCGCCATTGAGGTGAGTGGTCTGGTAGGTGGAGGCATCGAAGTGCTGGCCGAAGGCCTTTTTCCCCGCGCTGATCGCCTTGGGCCCCATGGCTTCGGCGATCTTGCCCATGCGCTCGACCATGAAGCGGTTCATCTTCACGTCGTTGTCCTTCCAGTCGAAGGTCATGCGCAGCAACGGCTGGCCGTAGGCGTCCTTGTACACCGGGTCCAGGTCCAGGTAGTTGTCGCGGTAGGACTGGTGCGCGCCGTGGGCGTCCATCGACAGCATGTGCCGGTAGCTGTCGGCCACCGCGGCCTTCCAGCCACTGCCCCATTTCGGCGTGCCCGGCGGCACCTTGGTGCCGGAGATCGGCTTGGCGCCCGCCTGGTTCACCCAGAACGGCGAGCCACCGACGAAACCGTGGGGGCCATGGTCGAAGTTGTCGGCGTTGAAATCGTCCACCGCCACACCGTTGCCGCCGGCACCGATGAAGGGGTTGGTGTGGTGGCTGTCGCGGTCGAAGAACGCGGTCACGGTGGAGATGTTCTGGTAGGCGAAGTTGCGCCCCACCACGCCTTGGTTGCTGACCGGATCGTAAGGCTTGCCGATGCCCGAGAGCAGCATCAGGCGCACGTTGTTGTACTGGAAGGCGCCGAGGATCACCAGGTCGGCCGGTTGCTCGACCTCGCGCCCCTGGCTGTCGACATAGGTCACGCCGGTGGCCAGGCGTTTATCCTCGGTCAGGTTGACCCGCAGCACATGGGCATTGTTGCGCAACTCGAAGTTCGGCACCTGGCGCAGGGCCGGCAGAATGTTCACGTTGGGCGAGGCCTTGGAGTACATGTAGCAGGCATAGCCGCTGCAGTAACCACAGAAGTTGCACGGTCCCATCTGCGCGCCGTACGGGTTGGTGTAAGGCCCGGAGGTGTTGGCCGACGGCAGGTTGTAGGGGTGATAGCCGACTTCACGGGCGGCCTTCTCGAACAGTTGCGCCGACACGGTGTTCTTCTGCGCCACCAGCGGGAAGTCGCTGGAGCGGTCGGCGGCGAACGGGTTGCCGCCCTTGTCGCGGCCCACCACCTGGCCCTTGATCGACCAGGCCGTGCCGGAGGTGCCGAACACCTTCTCGGCGAAATCGAAGTACGGCTCCAGCTCTTCGTAGCTCACGCCGAAGTCCTGGATGGTCATGCCTTCGGGGATGAAGGCCTTGCCGTAGCGCTCCTCGTAGTGGCTGCGCAGGCGCAGCTCCACCGGGTCGACGCGAAAATGCACGCCGGACCAGTGCAGCCCCGCCCCACCCGTGCCGGTGCCGGGCAGGAAGGCGCCGAACTGGCGATACGGCACGGCCACGTCGTTGACGCTGTGGCGCAGGGTCACGGTCTCGCGGGAGATGTCCATGAACAGCTTCTTGCGCGAGTTGTAGGTCAGCTCGTCCATGGTCTGCGGGTAGACGCCATCCGGGTAGGTGTCCCGGGCCGGGCCACGCTCCAAGGCGAGCACCTGCAGGCCGGCCTCTGTCAGCTCCTTGGCCATGATCGCCCCGGCCCAGCCGAACCCGACGATGACTACATCGACTTTTTTCATCTGGCTCATGCTTCAACCCCGCTCGCCGCTGATGGAGACCGGCGGGAACGGATAACGCTCGTCGCGCTCCACCCAGTCCATGAAATCGGCGCGAGCGCCTGGGAAGCCCACCAGCTTCCAGCCGACCAACCCCTGGTTGCCGCCGTGCAGCGGATCACTGAAAAAGCCTTCGCGGGTGTTGAGCCAGAGCATGTTGAAGAAGGTGGCCGCCGGCAACGAGGCAAATGTCACCGTACCGCCGTCCAGGGCCTCCAGTACCTGCTGCTGGCGCGCAAGATCGAGCTGGGCGAACGCCTTGCCGAACTGCGCCTTGCACCAGGCGTCGGTCTCGGCGATGCCCAGCCGGTAGATCTCCTGGGGGTTGAGCTTGAGCTGGTAGCCCAGCTCGCTGGGGGCGTCGGGGTGGAATGGCCCCTGCATGTACCACAGCCCGCCACTGCCGTAGCGGGTGTTGAGCTGGCGGTCGATGAACTCGGGCACGCCGGCATCGGCCGCGCCCGCGCCCAGGGCATCAGTGGGGATGAGCACGGCCACGGCGGCGCTGACGAAGGCCCACTCCTCCTGGGTGAAGAAGGTCGGCTGGTAGGCGCGCGCGGTGACCGGCCGGGCCGGTTCGGCGGCTGCCGGGGTGGCGCTGTCGGCGAGCACTGCACCGCCCAGTCCCGTGCTGGCGAGGGTCGCCACCGGGATCAGGGTCAGGGATTGGCGCAGGAACGCCCGGCGCGCCGGTTGCACGGAGGCGGGTTGGTCCTTGGACATGAGGATGTCTCTCTGTTGATCAGGTCATACGGGAATCGTCGCTCCTTTGGTGGGTGGGGCCAGGGCTGCGCAGCGGCCCCACTCCTCGAAATCACACAAGAGCTGTTGTTATCAGGCAAACGAAACGCTTGCCAGGTTCAACGCATACGCAACTCCCACGCCCTCGGGTTGACCAGGTTCGCCGGCCGCTCGCCGGCCAGCGCGGCCAGCAGGTTGTCCACCGCGCAGCGGGCCATGGCTTCGCGGGTCTCCAGCGTGGCCGAGCCGATATGCGGGGTGACCACCAGGTTGTCCAGTTGCAGCAGCGGCGAATCGGCCGCCAGCGGCTCCTGCACGAACACGTCCAGCCCGGCACCACGAATGCGCCGCTCGGCCAGGGCCTGGAGCAAAGCCGCCTCGTCCAGCACTCGGCCACGGGAGATGTTCACCAGGATCGCAGATGGCTTCATCAGCGCCAGCTGTGGCGCGCCGATCAGGTTCTCGGTCGCGGCGGTCAACGGCAGGCACAGGCAGACGAAATCGGACTCGGCCAGCAATGCCTCCAGGCTGCGATGCGCGGCGGCGAACCGCGCCTCCACTTCGGGCCGCGGCTGACGGGTGTGGTACAGCACGCGCATGCCGAAACCGGCATGCGCGCGTCGGGCCAGGGCCTCGCCGATACGGCCCATGCCGACGATGCCCAGGGTCTTGCCCTGCACGTCGCAGCCGAACTGCGCCGGCCCGATCCCGGCCCGCCAGTGGCCGGCGCGAATCCAGCCATCGAGCTCGACCACGCGCCGGGCACAGGCCAGGATCAGCGCGAAACCGGTGTCGGCGGTGGTTTCGGTGAGCACGTCGGGAGTGTTTGTCAGCAGCACCCCACGCTGATCCAGCGCCTCGATATCGTAGTTGTCCACGCCCACCGACACGCTGGAGATCACCTCCAGCTGCGGCGCCAGGTCGAGCAGCGCGCGGTCCAGGCGCAGGCTGGCGCCCAGCAGGCCATGGGCGCCCGGCAGCGCCGCGCGCAAGCGCACCAGGCCATCGGCGGCCGGCGCCTCGACCAGGGTCACCTCGGCCTGCGCGTGCAGGCGCGCCATCAGTTCATCGGACAGGCGTTTGTAGGCGACGATGCGCTTTTTCATGCTGAGGCTCCTATCGGCTCGGCGCCAGGCTTTGCCGGCGCGCCTGTTGCAAGGGGTTGAGGACGGCGGTGAGGGCCACGGCCAACAGCAGTGCACCGCACATGAACAGGTACGAAGCGCCGGGGCCGCCGGTGACACCATTGAGGTAGCCGACCAGGTACGAGCCCGAGAACGAGCCCAGCGCGCCCATGCTGTTGATCAGCGCCATGGCGCCCCCGGCGACGTTGGCCGGCAACAGTTCGGGAACGATCGCGAAAAACGGCCCGTAGGGCGCGTACATGCAGGCGCCGGCGATCACCAGCAAGGCGTATGACCACCAGAAGTGCTCGGTACCCAGGGCATAGGAGCCGTAGAACGCCAGCGCGGCGATCAGCAACGGCGGCCAGACGAAGCGCTTGCGCTTCTGCAGGCGGTCCGAGGCCCACGACACCCCGAGCATGGCCAGCACCGCCCCCAGGTACGGCACCGCCGACAGCCAGCCGGCGGTGACGATGTCCAGCGCGGCGGCCTGCTTGAGGATCGACGGCAGCCAGAGGACGAAGCCATACACGCCGATGCTCCAGCAGAAGTACTGCAACGACAGGATGATCACCGTGGGCGAGCGGAATGCCTCGGCATAGTTCTTCACCGGTTTGATGCCCTGCTGCTCGGCGTCCAGCGCTTGGCGCAGCGCGGCCTTCTCCCGGGCATCGAGCCACTTGGCCTGCTCCGGTCGGTCATCGACCAGGCGCCACCATATGAACGCCCAGAGAATGGCCGGCGCGCCCTCGATGATGAACATCCAGCGCCAGTCGAACTGCTGCACCAGGTAGCCCGAGACCACCGACATCCACAGGATGGTCACCGGGTTGCCGAGGATCAGGAAGGTGTTGGCCCGCGAGCGCTCGGCGCGGGTGAACCAGTGACACAGGTAGATGAGCATGGCCGGCATCACCGCCGCCTCGACCACGCCCAGGAGAAAGCGGATGGCGATCAGCCAATAGACGTCGTGGACGATCCCGGTCAGCGTGGCCAGCCCGCCCCAGAGGATCAGGCTGGCGAAGATCAGCTTCTTCACGCTGCGCTTCTGCGCGTACAGGGCGCCGGGCACCTGGAAGAAGAAGTAGCCAAGGAAGAACAGCGCGCCGAGCAGCGACGACAGCGCCGGGGTGATCTTCAGGTCGTCGGCCATGCCCGAGGCCGCGGCGAAGCCGTAGTTGGCCCGGTCGAGGTAGGCCAGGCTGTAGGTGATGAAGACGATGGGCATGATGTACCACCAGCGTCTGGGTGCGAGTCGATCGATCTGCATGGGTGTTCTCCTGGTCTTGTTGTTCTTGTCACATCAGGTTGCGTACAGGCCGGCGCTTCAGCGTGCTTCGCGCTCAGGGCTTTCGTGGTGGTCCAGTTCATGACGTTGCGGCAGGCCTTCCATGTCGCCGCGGCTCTGCACCGCGCGGCTGCCGCACCAGTTGCCGCGGGCCACGGCGCGGCGCAGAGGCAAGCCTTCGAGCAAGGCGCTGATCACCCCGACGGCGAAGGCATCGCCCGCGCCCACGGTGTCCACTACCCGCGCGACCGGCTGGCCGGGCACCACGCCATGGGCACCCTGGGCATCGCGCCAGTAGGCGCCTTCGGCCCCCAGCTTGATCGCCACGTACTGCGCGCCCTGCTCTAGGTAGAACTCGGCGATGGCCTGCGGCGCCTGCCGGCCGGTGAGCAGGCGCCCCTCCTCCAGCCCTGGCAGCACCCAGTCGGCCTTGGCCGCCAGGGCGTTGACCTCGCGCACCATGGTCTGGCGGTCGGGCCACAGTGACGGACGCAGGTTGGGGTCGAAGGAAATGCTGCGGCCATTGGCTCGCATGCCGTCCAGCAACTGGTGACACAGTTCGCGGCAACTGCCTGAAAGCGCCGCCGGAATGCCCGTGGCATGCAGGTGCCGGGCCTGCAACAACGCCGGCCGCACCAGCGCGGGCGACAGCCGACTGGCCGCCGAGCCACGGCGGAAATACTCGACTTTCGGATCGCTGCCATCGTCGCAGCGCTCCTTGAGCTGGAACCCCGTGGGGTGCCCGGCATCGACCTCGACACTGGAACAGTCCAGGCCTTCGCGGCGCAGGCTGTCGAGCACGAAGGCACCGAGCGAGTCGTCACCGACCCGGCTCAGCCATTGCACCCGCAGGCCCAGGCGTGACAGGCCGATGGCCACGTTGCTGTCGGCACCGGCGATGCGTTTGCCAAAGCCCTCGACCTGGGCCAGGTCGCCCGGCTGCGCCGCCACGAACATGGCCATGGTTTCACCGAAGCACAGCACGTCATGCTCAGCCATGGCACACCTGCCCTTCCAGCTCGGCCAGTTGCGCGACCTGGCGCGCCGTCAGTGCCAGCAGGTCCTCGCCGGCCAGGGGGTACTCGATGGCACGCGGCAGGCCCGGGGCGAAATGCGTCATCAATTCGCGCCACTGGGCCAGGTCGAGGTCCTCGGGCACCACGGCTACCAGGCGCCCGTCGGCGCGGCGCGCCACCGCCTTGCAGTGCACGTAGCGCACCCAACGCCCCAGCAATTGCGCGGCCAGCAGCGGCGACTCGTCGTGCCAGTACCAGTTGCCGATGTCGAAGGTCATGCCCGGCGCCACGCCTTGCGCCTGGGCCTCGCGGAAAAACTTCACCAAGGTCGGCAGCCGCCCACCGTAGGGCGTCTGGTCGTTTTCCACGTACAGCGCCGTCTTGTGTTGCAACAGTGGCGCCAGCGCCGGCAAATCGCAGCCATCCTGGTAATGACCCAGCGACACCTTGAGCGCCACCGCGCCGATCTCGCTCGCCAGCTGCAGGCGCTGGGCAATCGCGGGCTCCAGGCTGCCGTCCTCGCGCCACAGTTCCAGTGGCGTGGAGTAGAGACTCTGCAGGCCATGCTCGGCGGCCAGGTTGGCCAGGGTAGCGGCATCAGGCGCAGCGTCGAACAGCTCCTCGCGCCATTCCACCCGCCGTGCCCCTGCCGCAGCGAGCAACGGCAGGTAGCTGGCCTGGCCCAACCGCCTCACGGCATCGGCACCGAAACTCGACAAGCTGATGGAGACAGTGTGCGTGCGCATCGTGGTAGTCCTTGTTCTTGTGGATGAAACCGGTTTCATTTTTCTCCGGCAACAACGGCGTCCGCGACGCCGTCAGTGTTGTGATCGGGTAGAGCCTCGCGCAATGAGCTGCGCGCGTAGATCCAGGCGCCGGGCCGGCAGTGGGCTGCCTTGCAGGCGCTCCAGCAGGCACTGAAACGCCGCCGCGCCGATGCACCCGGTGGGTTGCGCCAATGCGCTGATGCCGTCGCCCACCAGCGGGTACCAGTCCAGGTCGTCCAGCGCCAGCAGGCCCAGGTCCTGGAACAGCGGCCCGCCCCTGGCGTGCAGCACCCGCACCAGCTCCAGGGTGGCGACACCATTGCAACTGAACAGCGCCTGCGGGCCGTGCCCTGCCCCGCCGATGAACGCGCCCAGCTGCTCGGCGAGGCCCGGGCCTACCTCCAGGACCTGCCCGCGCAACCCACGACGCCGGGCGATGGAGGCCTGGAAGGCATCCACGCGCTCCTGCCGCGAGCTGGTGCCATCAAGTGGCTCGGTGACGGCGAGGATGTCGCGATAACCGTTGTGTTCAAGGTGATCCAGCGCCTGCTCGACGGCGTCGCTGTTGTCCAGGCCCACCAGATCGACCGACAGGCCCGCCAGTTGCCGGTCGACCAATACCATGGGCAGGTCGCGGACCAGGCTGGCCAGCTCCCCGGCGCGGTGGCCCAGGGTGTTGACGATCAGGCCGTCGACGTTGTACGCCTGCAGGGCCTGCAGCTGGCTGCGCTCCTGGGCGTCGTCACAGTCGGTGTTGCACACCACCAGGCTGTAGCCGTGCTGGCGACAGGCCGTCTCGACAGCGTGCATCACCGCCACGGAATAGGGGTTGCGGATATCCGCCAGGAGCATGCCGATCAGCCCGGTGCGGCCGCGTTTGAGGGCACTGGCCATGCGGTTGGGGCGATAGCCCAGACGCTCGACGACGGCTTCGATCCGCTGCGCGGTGGCCTCGGCGAGCAGTTGCCGATCCTCGCCCATATAGCGCGAGACGGTTGCCTTGGAGACGCCGGCCGCCTTCGCGACCTCGCTGATAGTGACCCGCCCGCGGACAGGAACTGCGTCTTTATCCACCCCTGAGCCCTTCTTGTAGGTGTTTGTGCAGGGTTGATGAAACCGGTTTCAATGAAATCAGGGATGATCCATGCCGTCAAGTGGCGGGCTTTGTGCCAAAGCAGGCGCATACACTGCCAAACCCTCCCTCCTGCCCTGTACCTCGGCCTTCGGAGCGGTATGGTGATACTTCGGACTTCGCTCGCCCTGCCCTGGAGATAGTCATGACCGCTCTGTTTCGTATCAGCCTGGTGCTAATGCTCGCCGGCATGGGGATGGGGGATATCGTGGTGGCCAGTGTCGGGCTGCTGGGCTTGTGCGCAGGCGCCGTGATGCTCAGCATTCGCCAGGATGCGGTTGCTCAGCCGGCAAGAGAATCGGAGTTCATTGCCTAGGCCTGTGCCCACATGAAAGAAGCTTCATGATTGCCGCAGAGCCCCTGCCTGCGGGCCAGAGCAATACCTGGCCAGTTTGGCGCGGGGCGCTGCGCCTTGAGCCTCACCGCCTGCCCGCGTAGCATCGCCGCCCCACCCGCCGCTCCCCTGTGCTCATGCCGCAACCCATTCCCCTCAAGGACCACGAAAAGGAAAAGCACCTGGTCAACCGCCGGCTACTGGCCTGCGCCCTGCTGGTGCTCGGCCTGGTGGCGGTACTGGTAGGCCGGCTCTACGTGCTCCAGGTGTTGCAGCACGACCAGCAGTCGGCGGTATCGGAAAACAACCGCGTGCACGTGCTGCCGATCCCGCCCGAACGCGGCCTGATCTACGATCGCAACGGTGTGGTACTGGCCGACAACAAGCCCAGCTTCAACCTGACCATGACCCGCGAGCGGGCCGGCGATTCGAAGAAGGTGCTCGACAACCTGGCGCAGGTCCTGGGGCTGTCCGAGGACGACCGCCAGCAGTTCGACAAGGACCTGCGCCGCGGCCGCAAGCCGTTCGAGCCGGTGACCCTGCTGGTCGGTCTGAGCGAGGAGCAGATCGCCCTGATCGCGGTCAACCAGTTCCGCCTGCCGGGGCTGGAGGTGGAGCCGCAATTCATTCGCGAGTACCCCTTGGCCGAACACTTCGCCCATTCGGTCGGCTACGTCGGACGCATCAACGAGAAGGAAGCCAAGAGCCTCGACAGCACCGCATACCGCGGCACCCAGTCCATCGGCAAGACCGGCATCGAGCGTTTCTACGAGGAGCAGCTGCACGGCCAGGTGGGCTACGAGGAAGTCGAAACCAACGCCCAGGGCCGGGTGATGCGCGTGCTCAATCATCACGACCCGGTGCCCGGCAAGGACATCGTGCTGAGCCTCGACGCCCACCTGCAGCAAGCCGCCGAGAAGGCCCTGGGTGATCGGCGCGGCGCGGTGGTGGTGCTCGACCCGGCCAACGGCGACGTACTGGCGATGGTAAGCAACCCGGCGTTCGACCCCAACCTGTTCGTCAAGGGCATCAGCTTCAAGCAGTACGCCGCCCTGCGCGACTCCATCGACCGGCCGCTGTTCAACCGCGTGCTGCGTGGATTGTACGCCCCAGGCTCGACGGTCAAGCCCGAGGTGGCCATCGCCGGCCTCGACAGCGGCGTGATCACCCCCGGCAGCCGGGTATTCGACCCCGGCTACTACGAGTTGCCCAACTACGAGCACAAGTACCGCAACTGGAACCGCACGGGCGATGGCTGGGTGGACCTGTACAGCGCGATCATGCGCTCCAACGACACCTACTTCTACGACCTGGCGCACAAGCTGGGCATCGACCGCCTGCACGACTACATGGCCGAGTTCGGCCTCGGCCAGAAGGTCTCGCTGGACATGTTCGAGGAAGCCCCGGGGCTGATGCCGTCCCAGGCGTGGAAACGCGCCACCCGGCGCCAGGCCTGGTTCCCCGGCGAAACGCTGATTCTAGGCATTGGCCAGGGCTACATGCAGGTGACCCCGCTGCAGCTGGCCCAGGCCACCAGCCTGCTGGCCAGCAAGGGCGTGTGGCACCGCCCGCACCTGGCCCTGACCATCGGCGGCCAGGCGCCGGTCGACCCGCACCCGATGGCGGATATCGTGCTGCATGACAAGCATGCCTGGGACCAGGTCAGCCAGGGCATGCAGATGGTCATGCACGACCCGCGCGGCATCGCCCGCGCATCCGCCGCCGGCGCCCAGTACCGCATCGCCGGCAAGAGCGGCACCGCGCAAGTGGTGGCGATCAAGCAGGGTGAGCGCTACAACCGCGACAAGACCCTCGAGCGCCACCGCGACAATGCCCTGTTCGTCGGTTTTGCCCCGGCCGATCACCCGGCGCTGGTGGTGGCGGTGATGATCGAGAACGGTGAAGCCGGTGGCCGGGTCGCGGGGCCGGTGGTGCGGGAGGTGATGGATGCCTACCTGCTGGATGAGCAGGGGCATTTGAAGGCGCAATATGCGGGGTTGGCCAAGGCCGTGCCGCATACTTAGGACTCTACCAAGATCAGCGGAGAAACCCATTTATGATGCGGTGTGTGAGCGGCGCTGACCGGGGGGCTTTACATGATAATTTACAGGACATTTCAGCTGACGGACTTCGACAGGCCGACTGAAGAGAGGTGCAAGCTACTCAGGTCTTGCCGACGGTAAAGCCAATACAGCCCCTGCTGACTTCGCTCTTTTACACCATCAGTGACAATCCACACCTAGGTTCTTTACGAAAAGTCTTGAGATGCAGGTCAGGCAAGGCGAAAACAGCCGAGGAACGGCCGAGGTCGCGCCCGACTGTACTGGAGTACATGAGCATTCCGAGGTTGTTTTCAACGCAGCATGAACAAGTATCAAAGCTTTTCGTACAGAGCCTAATCAATGTAGCACACCCAACGGACCTGTCAATTTTGTCAGTTGCGGGAGCACCGTAGAACCCACAGACTCTGCCAACGGCCAACCGGGCGTAGGAGCCAATATGCCAAGTCCAGCCAGCAGACCTGTCACAAGTCTACTGATAACAGAACACAAAGGGTCAGTACTATCCTGCCCGTTCGCTCAGGAAAAATCCGAGTTCCAGTACAACACCTTCGGCTACCGTTCACCGACCAATGGACAGCCCCCGTTGCTGGGGTTCAATGGCGAGATCCAGGAAAAGCCAACTGGAACTTACCTGCTGGGGAACGGTTATCGGACCTACAGTCCAGTGCTAATGAGATTTACTGCCCCAGACAACTTGAGCCCATTCGACAGAGGTGGTTTGAATACCTACGCGTATTGTATGAATGACCCTGTCAACCGCGTAGACCCTACGGGTCATGTGTTTGTAAAAGCGCTTCTAGACCTTTCATATCGCCCCAGGGACAGAAGGCAATCCTATGCAGGCACTTCTTCTGAACTGAAAAAAGGCACTGCTTCGTCTATGTTAAAACGAACATCTTCTCTGCCTGACCTCACGTCACCGGTGACCCATAGCACAACAGTATCACCCTCCCGATCGCCAGAGGCCAGCAGTGCCGAGTATATACAGCCACTTGTAGGCTCCCAGTCGGCTCCAGAGTCCCACCCGATTCAGCAGGTAAACCCTATTACAGTCAGTGGCTTCATGAATATTACCAAAATCAACCTTGATCGCGCTTTTCGAGTATTTAATAATCCCGATGCCACTCCAACCGAGATTATTCGCGCTGCGAGCGATCTGGAAGAGGCCGCAAAAAAAATCTATACGCGCGTTCATTATTCGCAACAACACAATATTTACCAATAAAAACTATCAGAAACTTAGGTAATGCGGCCAGACGCGAGGAGCCTTTTATCTCGGCGGATTCTATCGAAGAACGAGCCCGCCTTAGCAACTTGGGCTTTGGCTTAACTCGCGGCTCTGGGCATTAGATCATAGGGGTGTTTCCAACATGGAACTTCCTGGATTCGCTGTTTCCAGGCCTCGATATGACGGAACTCGCCAACCGCCAGGCCAGTGTCCTCAGGCATAAACACATAGCCCGCCAGCGAAAGGTCGGCAATGGTCAGCCGCCCGCCCACCATGAACGGTGTGTTCGCCAGGTGCGCGTCGACGATCTGGTAGGCCGCCCTGGCCCGCTCGCGCAGGAAGCGGGTGACATCCGACTCGCCCATCTGCTTCAGGCAGTAGATGAAGCGCAACGTCGCGTAATGGCTGCTGAACTTGTGGTTGTCGAACAACATCCAGCGCCAGATCTCGCGCTTCTCGTGATCGTCCTGCGGGCCGAACTGGCCGCTGCGCTCGGCCAGGTAGTCGAGGATCAGAGCCGATTGGGTAAGCTTCTCGCCGGCATGTTCCAGCACCGGCACCTCCCCTTGCTCGTTGACCGCGTCACGCCAGTCCTGCCCACGGGTCTGGCCATGGAAGAAGTCGACGAACACCGGCGCCCAGTCCTGGCCGGTGAGTTCCAGCATCAGCGCGACCTTGTAGGCGTTTCCCGACTCGGCAAAGCAGTGCAGCGTATATTCGGGCATGGCATCCGGTTCCTTTGATTGGCGGACAGCAGGACAGCGAGCAGATCATGAGCAAGGGTTATGGGTCAATGTCACCATGGCTGGCAATTGCTGGCGCGTACCTGACAAATCTGTCAGTTGTCGAGCGCCACTGACAACGCCAAAGTAAAAGGGTCCCCTAGCCAGGAAATACCATGGCCCAGCACAAAACAGGTAAGCAGTGGATCGCGATACTGGCCACTGACGCCCAAGGCTCGACCCTGTGGTATCCGTGCAGCCAGCACCCCGAGACCATCAGCTACAGCGTATTCGGCCACGACCCGGCCTCGGATCGCAGGTCATCGCTACTGCGCTTCACGGCACAGGTGCGAGAGCTTACCGGGTGTTACCTGCTCGGCAACGGATACCGTGCCTACAGCCCTGTGCTGATGCGGTTTCTCTCGACCGATGACTTGAGTCCGTTTGGTGAGGGTGACGCCAATGCCTATGCCTACTGCCAGAATGATCCAGTCAACAGTGTCGATCCTTCCGGGCACACCAGGAGTCGATCATCTTCAACGAGTTCCAGAGACTCGACACCGCCGAGCTCCCCTCCGCCAATCCGGCGGGAAACGGTACAGCCTTATCATGTGAACGCCAGCTTAGAAGCGAGTAAAAGCGATTTCGCCAGCAAAAAAAATGAACCGCAGCCGTTTTACAGTTCACCAGTACCCGGCAACCCCACTCAAAAATCAAGCACCCCGCTGGTTCAACAAAGCTACGTTGAACAAGTCGCAAGCACACCGAACAACCTTAACTACAGTCCCCGCAACAACATGAATCCACGGGCTGACTTGACCTCATTCGGTTTTCAGCAGCAACCAAGGCCTCCAACGATGCCTCAGCCTTCAACCTCGACGAAGACTGTCAGAACCAAGCATGACTAGCCCCTGATGCATTACGTTCGCAAACATCGCGGAACTCCCTGATACCTCAAGTGCTCTTAACTGCATGCAGTAACACCCTTGGGCATCACCTTTCCGGAGGACTCGCCATGCGCCACTTACTGCTCGTTCCCTCGCTGCTGCTCCTGCTCCCTGCCGGTGCCGCCCTGGCCCGCGTCGATGCCGGGGACGTCGCGACCTCGGCGGGGGTTTCCGCCTCGCTGTACTCGACCTTCAAGGACGACAAACGGATCATCCCGGCCCGCGACGAGCTGTCGGCCTTTGTCGCCAGCGGCGGTGCCATTCGCGGGGCCTATCTGGAAGCGGCGCTGGCCGAGGTGCGCCGGGCCAATCCGGGGCTGCAGGCCAGTGACGAAGAGCTGGCCCAAGCGTTGCTGTCGCAGGATGACAGGTTGGCGGATCACTGACGGACCAGGGCGACCTGGCGCCGCTTGCGCGGCGCCAATGGTCAGCCCGCCCGGTTGGTCACGCCGAACGGGATATGCACCGACGGCACCACCGTGCTGGTACTCTTAAGGTGCCCGGACTGGTCATCGAAGAAGATGTGCGGCTTGAGCACCTGCAATACCCTGCGCTTCTCGATGCCGCCCAGGAAAAACGCGTCGTTGGCCATCACCCCCCAGCTTTTCAGGGTATTGAGCGCACGCTCGTGTGAAGGCGCGTTGCGCGCGGTGACGATCGACACCCGCAGGCGGTTCTCGTAAGTGGGATTGGCCAGCTTGTGCTGTTCCTCGGCCGCCTGAATTCGGGCAATGCGCACGAAGAACTCCTTGAGCGGGCCGGGATTGTGCGGCTGGGTGACATTGATCACTTCATGGGCGTGGAAACTGCCCAGGCCGCCCGACTGCATCACTGCCTCGGACTCATCGCCGGCCAGCACACCGTCGAAGTCGAAGGCTATGCGCAGATTGTCGTCGCTTTCATCGTCGTCGAACTTCGAATCCAGCACCTGCCCCGCGGGGTAGCCGGCCTTGATCGCGGCGTCCACGTGCTGCTTGTCGGCGGACAGGAACAACGCGATGTTCAACGCCGGGATGTACTCATACGGCGAACGGCCTTGGGTGAAGATTGCCCGGGTCATGTTCAGGCCGTAGTGACCGATGGTCTTCATCACCCGCATTCCGGTGTCCGGGTCGTTCTGCGACAGCAACACCACCTCCACCAGCGGGTCCTCTGGATCACCGCGCAGGTCATTAAGTGCCAGCAGGCGCTTGATGAAGGGATAGGCGATGCCCTTGCCCAGCGGCACGTCCAGGTGCTGCTCCTGGTACTTGCGGTATTGCGCCTCGCCGTCGCGACGGAACACGGCGTCCGACTCGCTCAGGTCGAACACGGCGCTGGAAGCGACACCGATGACCAGGCGATCATCCAGTTCGAAGGCCATGGGGCATTCCTTGTGTGGGTAAATGTTGTGCGCGATGCCGTTCAGCTTTCGCTGCGACCGTGCAGGCGCGAAGTCCAGTCCTCGACCTGGCGTTGCTCCAGGCGTTTTTCCAGGGTGCGACGCCAGTTCGGCACCAGCGGCAGTTCCAGGCATTCACGCAACAGGCCGGGCTCCAGCTGCTTGTCGAACAGCACCGCCGAAAGCCGCGCCACCGACCACTGGCCATAGGGCCGCTCGACCAGTTGCAGGGCATCGCCCGCCTGTACCTCGCCCTCCTCCAGCACCCGGTAGTACCAGCCGGTACGCCCGCTCTGCTGCACCCGCAGCGCCATCTGCGCCACGTCGAAACGGTCGTTGAGCTTCCAGCACGGCATGCGCCCCTGGGAGACTTCCAGCAACGCCGTGCCAACGCGGATACGGTCGCCCAGACACACATCGGTCTCGCGCCAGCCGCTGCTGCTGAAGTTCTCGCCGAAGGCGCCGGGCCGGGTCAGCAAGGGGTGTTCGCCGAGTTCAGCGACCCAGTCAGTGTAGTGATCGCGGGGATAATGGTGGATGGCCTTCTCAACGCCGCCGTGCACGCGCAGATCGCCCTGTTCGTCGCCGACGATACCGAGCAAGGTCACCTGCAAGGGGCCCTGGCGGGGTTGCTTGTCGATGGCGCTGAGGGAACCTGGGCGGGTGAATGGCCGGGCGCTGCCGGTGAGCAGGCTGTCCAGGCGCGGACTGGGCGAGGTCATGCGGCGGGTCTCGTGAGAAGGACCGGGAGAGCTTACACCAGAGCCCATGAGAGGCCCAACCGGCCGATTGCCGGGGCTGGCCTCCAAGCCCGCTCCTGCTGGAGCGGACTTGTCCCCGAGAGGTCTCGACAGCGCCTACTTGCCCCGCGCCTTGTTGTAGATCGTCTTGGCACGGTCGGCCGAGGCCTGGCATGTGGTCATGTCGCCTTTGGCCTGGGCGGCCTTGGCCTGCTCGAGCAGCTTGTGGTAATCGGCGGCCATGCCGCCATGCAAGGCCTGGCCATCGCTCTTGCTGATGTATTCCAGGTCCTTGATCTTGGCCTCGCAGTTGGTCGCCGGGCCATCCTCGGCGTGGGCGGCGAAGCTCAGTACGCAAGTGATCACTAGCAGTGTCATGGATTTCATGGAGTGTTCTCCTGGGAAACAACCTGACTGCCGGAACATCCGCCGGCCAGTTGGCCGACGCAGCACAGAGCATAGTCCGCCAAGGTCGCCGCCACAGGGCTTCAGCCCAACGGTAGACCCACCTCGGCCACCAGGAAGTCGATGAACACGCGGACGTTAAGCGGCATGTGCCGGGCCTGGGGATACACCAGCATGAACGGCCGCGACGTACCGCCATATCCGGCCAGCACCTCCACCAGCTCGCCGCTGTCCAGGGCGTCCTGCACGGTGAACCGGTAGGCCTGCATCAGGCCGCCGCCGTGACGCACCAGGGTGGTGGTGGCGAGAAAGTCGCCCAGGCAGGTAAAGGCGCCCTGGGCTTCCAGCTCGCCCGTCGCTGGCGCGACGGTGACGGTGCTGCGCCAGCGCGAACGTCGCTGAAACCATCACGGGCGAAAGGGTAATGTCTGTCAGTTCGCGTCACTGGGGCTGCTACGCAACCCATCGCCGGCAAGCCGGCTCCCACAGGTACAGCGCAGAGCTCACGAATTGCGCGATCCCTGTGGGAGCCGGCTTGCCGGCGATGGGCCCCGGGTTTCAGCCGCGGCCCACCGATCGCGCCACACGGTCCACCGCGATACGCGTCTTTTCCACCAGTTCGTCCAGCTCGCCACGGCTGGCCACCAGGGCCGGCGCCAGGATCATCCGCCCCAGGGTCGAGCGGATGATCACGCCTTCCTCGAAACCAAAGGTGCGGCACTGCCAGGCCAGGTCGTTCTCGTTGGCGAAGCGCTTGCGCGTGGCCTTGTCCTCGGCGAACTGTAAGGCTGCCACCAGGCCGGTGCCCTGTACTTCACCAATCAACGGGTGATCGGCGAACACCTCGCGCAGGATGCGCTGCAGGTACGGGCCGGTGTCGTCCTTGACCCGGCGCACGATACCCTCGTCGCGCAGGGCCTTGAGGTTGGCGATGGCCACCGCCGCCGCCACCGGGTGGCCGGAATAGGTCAGGCCGTGGGCGAACACCCCGCCCCGCTCCACCAAAGCCTCGGCGATACGCTTGCTCAGCACCAAACCGCCCATGGGCACGTAGCCGCTGGTCAGGCCCTTGGCGATGGACAGGGTATCCGGCTCGAAGCCGAAGTGCTGGTGGGCGAACCATTCGCCGGTGCGGCCGAACCCACCGATAACCTCGTCGGCGCACAGCAGCACGTCGTACTGGCGGCAGATGCGCTGGATCTCCGGCCAGTAGCTCTCGGGCGGGAAAATCATGCCGCCGGCGCCCTGGAACGGCTCGGCGATGAAACCTGCGACATTCTCGGCGCCCAGTTCGAGGATCTTCTCTTCCAGTTGCAAGGCGCAACGGCGGCCGAATTCCGCCGGGGTCAGCTCGCCACCGGCGGCGAACCAGTACGGTTCGTCGATATGCGCCACATCCGGGATCAACCCGCCCATCTCGTGCATGAACTTCATGCCGCCCAGCGCCGTGGCCGCCAGGGTCGAGCCGTGGTAACCGTTCCAGCGGCCGATCATGATCTTCTTGCGCGGCTGGCCGACCACCTGCCAGTAACGGCGCACGGTGCGGATCAGCACCTCGTTGGCCTCGGAGCCGGAGTTGGTATAGATGGCGTGGCTGTAATGGCCGGGCAGCAGGCTGAACAGCAGCTCGGACAACTCGATCACCGCCGGGTGGGTGGTGTGGAAGAACATGTTGTAGTACGGCAGCTGGTCCATCTGTGCGGCGGCGGCGGCGGTCAGGTCCTTACGGCCATAGCCGAGCTGGGTGCACCACAGGCCGGACATGCCGTCCAGGTAGCGGCGGCCGTCGTTGTCCCACAGGTACAGACCCTCGCCGCGAGTGATGACCCTTGGTCCCTCGGCGTTGAGCGCCTTCTGGTCGAGGAAGGCGTGGATGTGGTGGGCGGCGTCGCCAGCCTGGTAGTCGCGGGTATCGCGTTTGCCGGTCGTCGGGGTGATGGGTGCGTTCATTGTTGTTCTCCTCGGGTGAATGTCAGCGCAGCTGGATCCAGGTGGTCTTGAGCTGGGTGTACTTGTCGAACGAATGCAGCGAGAGGTCGCGGCCGAAACCGGACTGGCGCCCGCCGCCGAAGGGCACGGTCACGTCCAGGGCGTCGACGGTGTTGACCGACACCGTGCCGGCCCTGAGCCGCTTGGCCACGCGGTGGGTGCGGTTGAGATCGTCGCTCCACACCGACGCGGCCAGGCCATAGACGCTGTCGTTGGCCAGGGCGATGGCCTGCTCCTCGTCGTCGAAGGCGCTGACCGCCAGCACCGGGCCGAAGATTTCGTCGCGGGCCAGGGCCATGTCCTGGCGTACGTCGGTGAAGATCGTCGGCGTGATGAAGTTGCGCGAGCCGTTCACGCTCAGGCGCTCGCCGCCGCAGCGCAGACGCGCGCCCTGCTCCCGGGCCTGGCCGATGGCGGCCTCGACTCGCGCGGTCTGCGTGGCATCGACGATGGCGCCGGCACGGCTGGCCGGGTCCAGCGGGTCGCCCGGTAGCCATTCGCGGGCCTGGCGCAGCAGACGCTCGACGAATTCGTCGTGGATCGAGCGCTGCACATACAGCCGCGAATTGGCCGAGCACACCTCGCCCTGGTTGAAGAAGATGCCGAACGCGGCCTTCTGCGCCGCCAGGTCGAGGTCGCGGCAGTCGTCGAACACCAGGTTCGGGCTCTTTCCGCCGCATTCGAGCCACACCTGCTTGAGGTTCGACTGCGCCGAATACTGCATGAAGTACTTGCCCACCTGGGTGGAGCCGGTGAACACCAGGCAGTCCACGTCCGGGTGCAGGCCCAAAGCCCGGCCAGCGGTTTCGCCCAGGCCCGGTACCACGTTGAACACCCCCTCCGGCAACCCGGCCTCCAGGGCCAGCTCGGCCAGGCGCAGGGCCGAGAACGGCGACTGCTCGGCAGGCTTGAGCACCACGCTGTTGCCTGCGGCGAGCGCCGGGGCGACCTTCCAGGCGGCCATGTCCAGCGGGAAGTTCCACGGCACCACCGCACCGACCACGCCCAACGCCTCGCGGCTGATCATCGCCACCGCGCTGGCGGCGGTCGGCGCGACCTGGTCATAGAGCTTGTCCAGCGCCTCGCCATACCAGGCGAACACCTGGGCCGCGCCGGGCACATCGATGCTGTAGGCATCCATCACCGGCTTGCCCATGTTCAGCGAGTCGAGCAGCGCCAGTTCCTCGCGGTGGGCCAGCATCAACTCGGCCAGGCGCAGCAGCACGCGCTTGCGCTCGGCCGGCGCCATGCGCGCCCAGGGTCCATGCTCGAAGGCACGGCGGGCGGCGCGCACCGCCTGGTCGATCTCGCTGTCGGCGCAGGCGGCGACCTGGGCCAGGCACTGCTCGGTCGCCGGGTTGATGGCGGCGAAGGTGGCGCCGTCGCGGGCCACCACCGGGCGTCCGTCGATCAACGCGGTGGTGATGAAGCTTTGCCGCGCGGCGCGCTGCAGCCAATCGCTTTTCGTATGCACGCAGGTCTCCCCTCCGGCCACACGCGGGCCGGTGATTGTCGTTGTCTGGATGAGGTGAAGCGGTGGGTCAGCGCCGTCGCAGGTAGCTTTCCAGCGGGTCCTTGCTCAAGCCTTCCTGGGCCTGGGCCAGCGAGGCGATGAACAGCGAGAACAGTTCGGCCTGGGTGGCGATATCGAGCTTGGCGTAGAGGTTCTTGCGGTGGGTCTTGACCGTGTCTTCGCTGATGCCCAGGCGCTCGGCCAGCGAACGCGTGGAATGGCCGCGCAGCAGGTACTGGGCAATATGGCACTCACGCTCGGTGAGCAAGGACGAGCCGAAGTTGTTCAGCGCGGCGTTGATCTGCCGCCCCAGCGCGCTTTCGAAGCGCCCGCCCAGGGCCTCGGCATCCAGCTGCCCCCAGTGGCGGCGCACCACCGCCACCACCCAGGCGGCGACGCACTTGAGCTCGGCCACCTGGCGACTGCCCAGGCGTCGGGTACTGCCCAGGGCCACTGCGATGGTCAGTTGGGCGTCCAGCGGCACCAGGTAGTTGAGTTCGTCCTCCAGGTGCGCGTGCTGGTAGAACGAGGTGTAGTACTCGCTGCGCTTGAAGTGGTCGGGGGCGACATCGCTCAGGCGATAGCAACCGGCGGGCACTCCGTCCATGCAGGCGCGGTAGAACGGGCACAACAGGTAGTAGCCTTCGAGGTACTTCTGCACGTTGCCCTCGGGCAGCCAGGGCCCCTCGTCGTCCTTGGCGAACAGCGCCGACGGCAGGCCCTTGCGCGGATACAGGAACACGGTGATGACCTGGCACGCTGCCAGCTGGTTGAGCGCGGCGAACAGTGCCTCGACGAAGCCTGGGGTGCCGATGGCGTCGACCACACGGGCCATCTGCGCATACCAGTCGGGCGAATTCAGCTGGGCATTGCTCATTATTGTCTTCCCCGCCAGGGTGAGTGCTGGCCGGGATTGTTTCATGGGGGGACGGGGGCGGCTATCACCCTTCGGGGTGAGAGGCGACCGTCGTTCAACCTGTAGCGACGCCATCGCGTGGCAAGCTCCGCTCCTACAGGTAACCGGTAGTTGCTACAGTGGCTGCCTCGACCAAGAGCGCGCGTGACGACAAAAATGCACGGCAGCCCTGCAGATTTGCCAATTGTGCAAGGTAAATTTGCATGACAGGATCGACCGATCCGCTCGCGCACTCCAGGACTTCACTTGGAAAATCAATAACAAAGCAGGGAGACCGCGATGACCGCGCACGCTCAATCCTCGGCAACGGATCAGGTACTGGCCGAGGTCCGCAACCACATTGGCCACCTCACCCTCAACCGTCCCGCCGGCCTCAATGCCCTGACCCTGGACATGGTGCGCAGCCTGCAGCATCACCTCGACCAATGGGCGCAGGATCCGCAGGTGCAGGCCGTGATGCTGCGTGGCGAGGGCCCCAAGGGTTTCTGCGCCGGCGGCGACATCCGCTCGCTGCACGACAGCTTCAAGGCCGGCGAAAAGCTGCACGAGGATTTCTTCGTCGAGGAGTATGCCCTGGACCTGTGCCTGCACCGCTACCGCAAGCCGGTGCTGGTATTGATGGACGGCTTCACCCTCGGCGGCGGCATGGGCCTGGCCCAGGGCTGCGACCTGCGCATCGTCACCGAGCGCAGCCGCCTGGGAATGCCGGAGGTGGGTATCGGCTACTTCCCGGACGTCGGCGGCAGCTACTTCCTGTCCCGCGTGCCCGGCGAGCTGGGCATCTACCTGGGTGTCAGCGGCACGCAAATCAAGGCCGCCGACGCCCTGTACTGCGGCCTCGCCGACTGGTACCTGGACAGCGCCAGGCTGGCCGCGCTGGATGACGGCCTGGACCGCCTGGTGTTCGGCGAGCACCCGCTCAAGGACCTGCAGGGCCTGCTGGCCAAGCTCGGCACCCAGGTGCTCGAAGACGCCCCGCTGGCGCGCCTGCGCCCGGTGATCGACCACTTCTTCGCCCTGCCCGACCTGCCCAGCATCATCGAACAGCTGCGCGCCGTGACCATCGGCGACAGTCACCCATGGGCGCTGGAGACTGCCGCCCTGCTGGAAACCCGCTCGCCGCTGGCCATGGCCGTGACCCTGGAGCTGCTGCGCCGTGGTCGCCACCTGAATCTGGAAGACTGTTTCGCCATGGAACTGCACATCGACCGCCAGTGGTTCGAGTACGGCGACATCATCGAGGGCGTGCGCGCCCTGATCATCGACAAGGACAAGCAGCCGCGCTGGAACCCGCCGACCCTGGGCGAACTCACCGCGCAGCGCGTCGACCAATTCTTCGAAGGCCTGTGAGCCCGGGAGTACACAGATGCAAGACCTGGAACTGAGCGAAGAACAGATCATGATCCGCGACATGGCGCGCGACTTCGCCCGCGGCGAGATCGCCCCCCATGCCCAGGCCTGGGAGAAAGCCGCCTGGATCGATGACGACGTGGTACGCAAGATGGGCGAGCTGGGCCTGCTCGGCATGGTGGTGCCGGAGGACTTCGGCGGCAGCTACACCGACTACGTCGCCTATGCCCTGGCGGTCGAGGAGATCGCCGCCGGCGACGGCGCCATCGGGGCGCTGATGAGCATTCACAACTCGGTGGGCTGTGGCCCGTTGCTGGCCTACGGCACGCCTGAACAACAGCAGGCCTGGCTGCCGCCACTGGCCAGCGGCGAGGTGATCGGCTGCTTCTGCCTGACCGAGCCCCAGGCCGGCTCCGAGGCCCACAACCTGCGCACCCGCGCCGAACTGGTCGATGGCCAGTGGGTGATCAATGGCGCCAAGCAGTTCGTCAGCAATGCCCGCCGCGCCAAGCTGGCCATCGTCTTCGCCGTGACCGACCCGGAGCTGGGCAAGAAAGGCCTCTCGGCGTTCCTGGTGCCCACCGACAACCCTGGGTTCAAGGTCGACCGCAGCGAACACAAGATGGGCATCCGCGCCTCCGACACCTGCGCGGTGACCCTGGACAACTGCCGCATCCCGGCCGCCAACCTGCTCGGCGAACGCGGCAAGGGCCTGGCCATCGCCCTGTCCAACCTCGAAGGCGGGCGCATCGGCATCGCCGCCCAGGCCCTGGGTATCGCCCGCGCAGCCTTCGAGGCGGCACTGACCTACTCCCGCGAGCGCATCCAGTTCGGCAAGCCGATCAACGAGCACCAGAGCATCGCCAACCTGCTGGCCGACATGCAGGTGCAGATCAACGCCAGCCGCCTGCTGATCCTGCACGCCGCGCGTCTGCGCAGCGCGGGCAAGCCTTGCCTGTCGGAGGCCTCCCAGGCCAAGCTGTTCGCCTCCGAGATGGCCGAGCGGGTCTGCTCGATGGCGATCCAGGTGCATGGCGGCTACGGCTACCTCGAAGACTACCCGGTGGAGAAGTACTATCGGGATGCGCGGATCACCCAGATATATGAGGGATCCAGCGAGATCCAGCGTATGCTGATCGCCCGTGAACTGAAGCATTATCCGATCTGACGTACCCATCGTCGGTCAAGCCCGCTCCCACGGTGGAGCAGGCTTGACCGACGATGAATGATTCAATCCATGAGATTTATTCGTCTCATATGATACAGTGATGGATCTTTCGTCTCTTTTCGCCTGCCCGACAGCCGAACCCCGACTGAGGTCCCTATGCGCAGATCCCTCCAAGAAGAACGCCTGCTCAAGGCGCTGGCCCATGCCATTGTCGTCCATCCCCGCGCCACCTTGAAAGAGCTGGCGGAAACCGCCGGGGTCAGCAAGGCCACCCTGCACCGCTTCTGCGGCACCCGCGAAAATCTGGTGAACCTGCTCGAGGACCACGGCGAGCACGTACTCAACCAGGTCATCCAGGAAGCGGACCTGGAGCGCACCGAACCCTTGGTCGGCATTCGCCACCTGATCGCCGAACACCTCAAGCACCGCGAAATGCTGGTGTTCCTGATGTTCCAGTACCGCCCCGACACCCTGCTCAACAACGCCGAAGACCTACGCTGGCAGGCTTACACCCAGGCCATGGACGCGTTCTTCCTGCGTGCCCAGCAACTGGGCGTGCTGCGCATCGACATCAGCGCGGCGGTGTTCACCGAAATGTTCATGACCATGATCTACGGCATGGTCGATGCCGAGCGCCGTGGCCGCGCCGCCAGCGCCAACACCGCGCAGACCGTCGAGCAGTTGTTCCTCAACGGCGCGCGGGCCCAAACCTGAAGTCAGGGGCGGCTACCGCCCCTGGCCGCCCGCCAGCGCCTCGATGCTGATCTCGCGCATCCTGAACTTCTGCACCTTGCCGGTCACCGTCATGGGGAATTCATCGACGAAGCGGAAATGGCGTGGCACCTTGAAATGCGCGATGCGCGCCCGCGCCCATTCACGCAGTTCTTCCTCGCCCAGGGCCTGCCCCGGGTGCAGGCGAATCCAGGCGACGATCTCCTCGCCATAGCGGCTGCAGGGGATGCCGATCACCTGCACGTCGGCCACCGCCGGGTGGGTGAAGAAGAACTCCTCCAGCTCCCGCGGATAGATGTTTTCGCCACCGCGGATGATCATGTCCTTGCTGCGCCCGACGATGCACACGTAGCCCTGTTCGTCCATCACCGCCAGGTCGCCGGTGTGCATCCAGCCCTCGGCGTCGATGCTCTCGGCGGTGGCCTTGGGGTTGTCCCAGTAGCCGAGCATCACGCTGTAGCCGCGGGTGCACAGCTCGCCGATCTCGCCGCGTGCCAGGGTAGTGCCTGCGCTGTCGATCACCTTGCTCTGCAGCCACGGCTGGGTGCGGCCGACGCTGGTCACCCGACGTTCCAGGTCGTCGGCGGCGCCGGTCTGCAACGACACCGGGCTGGTCTCGGTCATGCCGTAGGCGATCTGCACCTCGCCCATGTGCATTTCGTCGATCACCCGGCGCATCACCTCGATCGGGCAGGTGGCGCCAGCCATGATCCCGGTGCGCAGGCTGGACAGGTCGAATTCATGGCGACGCGGGTGGTCGAGTTCGGCGATGAACATGGTCGGCACGCCGTACAGGGCAGTGGCGCGTTCTTCGGCCACGGCCTGCAGGGTGAGCAGCGGATCGAAGGCGTCATTGGGGTAGATCAGGGTGCTGCCGTGGGTCATGCAGCCGAGGTTGGCCATGACCATGCCAAAGCAGTGGTACAGCGGCACCGGTACCACCAGCCGGTCATGCTCGGTCAATCCGAGGCTTTCACCGACCATGTAGCCGTTATTGAGGATGTTGTGGTGGCTGAGGGTCGCGCCCTTGGGAAACCCGGTAGTGCCGGAGGTGTACTGGATGTTGATCGGCGCGTGCTGGTGCAGGCTGGCCTGGCGCGTGGCCAGTTGCCCGGGGGCGGTTTCACCGGCACGGGCCTGCAACGCCGACCAGGCCAGCAAGCCACCAGGTGGCGTGGCCGCCAGGCTGATGACCCCGCGCAACGCGGGCAGGCGCGCGCTTTGCAGCTCGCCCGCTCGGCAGGCGCGAAGTTCGGGCACCAGATCCAGCAGCATGGCGTGGTAGTCAGAGGTCTTGAAGGCGTCGGCGCAGATCACCCACTGGCAGGCCGACTGGCCCAGGGCGTATTCCAGTTCGCTGCTGCGGTAGGCCGGGTTGATGTTGACCAGGATCGCGCCGATCTTGGCGCTGGCGAACTGGGTGATGCACCATTCAGCGCAGTTGGGCGCCCAGATCCCTAAGCGGTCGCCAACCTGCACGCCCAGGGCCATCAGCGCGCGGGCGTGCTGGTTGACCGCATCGGCCAGCTGCCGCCAGGTGTAGCGCAACTGCTGATGGCGGACGATCAGCGCCTCGCGGTCGGGGAAGCGGGCGACGGTGGTGTCGAAGGCGTCGCCGATGCACAAGTTGAGCAAGGGAATCGCGTTGCTGCCTACGGTGTGGCTGGGCTGTGGCATGGGCTGTCTCGTGTCTTTGTTTTGCCTGACGTGGCCCTATCGCGGGCCAAGCCCGCTCCCACCGGTCCAGTGTGGTCGGCGTGGGAGCGGGCTTGCCCCGCGATGGCGTTAGCGAACGAACACCTGCGGCGTGGTGGTCGACATGTCGCCACCGGGCAGTTTGATGTTTCCCACCTTCTCCAGTGTATTGGGGTCGAACACCGCCAGGTCGTTGAACGTTCCGCCCAGGTAGAGCTTGTCGCCGGCCTTGTCGAAGGTGACGCAGTAGTAGGTATGGTCCAGGTTGGCGGCCTTGACCAGCTTCTTCTGCGCGATGTCGTAGCGGGCCAGGCGATTGAGCACGCCGTACATCTGATTCGGGTCCTTCGGCGAGCGCAGGCGGGTGAAGTACAGCTCGGTCAGCTCGGCGAACTCCTGGGTATGGGCCTTACCGGTCTTCAGGTCGATACTCAGGTAGCCGTACAGCGGCTCGGCGGTGGCCGGGTCCTGCTTGGCATCCTTGAACCTGGCGATGGTGTAGAGCATCGAGAACTCGTGCAACGAGCTCTGGTGCGGCCAGAAGTACAGCACGTCCGGCGCGCTGTAGCCCGGGCGGTTCCAGCTGCGCAGCGGCAGTGCGACGGTGTATTTGCCGGTGTTGACGTCCAGCTTGTAGATGTCCGGCCCGGCCACATAGAGACTGCCGTCGTCGGCGGCGCGCATCAGGTACACCTGGCGCGGCATCGGGAAGCTGCGCACGGGCTTGGCATCCAGGCCGTCGCCGGTGCGGAACACCTCCAGGCGCGGCGGCTTGACCACATAGTGGTCGTTCAGGCGCTGGCTGGGGTTGACCGTGGCGTACACCTCCTTGCCGTCGGGGCTGATGGCGAAGGAGTACATGGCCTTGCCGACCTCGCCCGGCACGCTGGACAGGTTGGCGTGGAAGGTGGTCTTGCAGCTGTCCAGGTCGATGCCATAGATATCGGCGAAGTGGTTGTTGAGCACGTAGGCGGTGCGGTTGTCCGGCGCCATCATCGCCGTGCCGGGGCCGAACGAATCGGGCATGCGGCAGGTCTTGTACAGCGTGTCGCTGGCCACCTCGACCACGTGCAGGTTATTCGGGTAGTTGGTGGCGATCAGGTATTCATGGCCGGCCTTCAGGGCCTTGCCTGCGTCGTCGGCCTGGGCCGCCCAGGCGCAGGCCGTGGCGGCGACGGTGAGCGCGAGTTGCGCGCAGAATCCAGGTTTCATGCGGTTTCCCCTTGTCGTTCTATTTGTCTTTCGGGAATACGGTGCCGAGGTTGCGCCAGTCTTCGGCGGAGTTGGTCGCCTGGGCGTTCCAGTCCTGGTAGGTGCTCATCATGTCCGGCACCTGGGCTGGCCACCAGCAAGGGTCGGAGCAACCGTACAGATCGGCCTCCATCGGCTGGCACAGCGAGCTGACGCCACCGAAGGCGTCCACTTCCCAGCCCGGGTCGGTGGTGGCGGTGCAGCCGGCCACGGCGCTCATCGCCAGCACGTCCTCGACGCGATCTTCGGCGGCCGCCTGCTCGAGGATGCGCGCCTTGTTGTTCAGCGGTTTGAGGTGCTTCATGTCAGTGCGCCTTCCGGGGAGTGATGTAGCGATCGATGAAGGCCGGGTTGGCGGCCATGATGCGGCTGTAGACCTCGATGCCGAAGTCGACCCAGTCGCGCATCAGCTCGCAATAGTGGTAGGTCGGATGCTGCGGGTCGCCGTAGCGGGCGTAGCTTTCGTGGTAGCAACCGCCGGAACACAGGTTGCGGATGCGGCAGCTGTCGCAGCCGGTGCCGCTGCGGTCCAGACGCTGCGAGAGAAAATCGTTGAGCTGCGCCTGCTTCACGCCCTGGTGCACATTGCCGAAGGTCGGCAGGCTGGAGCCGGTGAAGCGGTGGCACAGGTTCAACTCGCCCTCGTGGTCCACTGCCAGCATCTTCAGCCCGGCACCGCATGGCAGGGCCTTCTTGTGGCCTTCGTGAATGTCGGTGATCAGCTGGTGCAGGTTGGAGAAACCGATGTTGCGGTGCGCCAGCGCCGCCTCCAGATAACGCCGGCCGAGGGCCTTCATGTTGGCGAACACCTGTACCAGCTCGTCGCCGCTGAGGTTGAAGTCGGCCATGTCACCGGAGGTCACCGGGGCGAACCCCACCTCGGCGAAACCCATCTCGTTGAACAGGTGGTTCCAGATGGTCTCGACATCGGTGATGCCACGGGTCAGCGTCACCCGCGCCCCCACCGGCCGGCTGCGGTAGCGCGACAGCAGCATGTCGGCCTTGCGCCGCACCACGTCGTAGGTGCCCTGCCCGCCCACGGTGATGCGGTTGCGGTCGTGCACGGTCTTGGGCCCGTCGATGCTGATCGACAGACCGAAGCGGTGGGCATCGAGCCAGTCGACGATCTCTTCGGTGAGCAGCGTGGCATTGGTGGTCATGATGAACTCGACCTGCTTGCCCGCCTCGGCGAAGCGTCGCTCGCAGTACGCCACCATGTGCTCGATCAACGCCCGGTTGGACAGCGGCTCCCCGCCGAAGAACACCACGCTGTAGCGCTCCTCGTTCGGCGACTCCTTGAGCAGCATCTCCACCGAGGCTTCGGCGGTGGCGCTGTTCATTTTCTTGCCGGCGGAGGGCTTGTCGAGGTCCTCCTTGTAGCAGTACGTGCAGCTGAGGTTGCAGCCGGTGTTGACGTTGAGCACCACGGTGTTCAGCGCGGTGCGCTCGACCTGTTTCAGGGCGATTTCCGGGGTCAGCGGCGAGCCGTCGCTGACCACTTCCAGGGCGATCAGCTCGCGCAGGGTTTCCTCGATATCCTGCCCGTCGAACTGCTGGCCGAGCTGCTGCAGCAGCTCCTCGGCGGAGCAGCCCTGGCGGCGCAGGGTGTCGATGATGCCGCCGGTCACCGCGTCGGTGGCGAACAGCGAACTGCTGGGGATATGGAACAGCATGCGGTCGGCATCGACCTGCACTTCGTGCAGGTTGCGTTCGACCAGGTTCAGTAGTGCGCCCATGGCGACCTCCCGATAAGCAATTGGTCAGGTTGATGCCTATGGCAGCGGCGGATTGTTCCAGCGCTGCACGGTGACGATCATGTGGCCCTCGCCCTGCTGGCCACCGTCGGCGAGGGTGGCGATCACCTTCAGGTTGCCGGCGTTGTTGGTCATCATCTTGCGCTCGGGGTTGGGCCCTGCCCCGCCCGGCACGAACACGCCGTCGGCCTGCATCTGCCCGGCGAACCTGACGTCCTCGTCCTCGACCGCCCGTTCGTTGAACGGCTCGACTTTCCAGGTGGCCGGCAGGTAACCGATGCGCAGCGGCTGGCCACTGGCGTCCTTGCCCCAGGCTTCAGCCTCGAAGCGACCTTGCACCTTCGGCACCGAGGCGCCGTTCTCGCCGATGCGGGCAATGGAGAACGCCGGCACCACCTTGACCTCATCGACCTTGTCGTACACCGCCAGTTGCACGCCCTTGAGCGCGCCCACCGCCACCTCGCGGGGGCCGGCGGCGGCATCCTTGGCGGCGCGGGCCTTGACCCGGATCAGCGTCGGCGTCGACTCCAGCACTTCGGTCACCTGCACACCCGCGCCCAGGTCGGGCTTGCCGGAAAGGTCGCTGCCCACCAGGGTGATTTCGCTGTCGCTGCCGGTCTTGATGAACGCCGGCTGCACCGCCAGCAGGCGCCCCTGCCCGGCCTTCGCCGCACTGAAGTCCAGGCCGCGCTCGTCGTGCTCGGCCTCGAACATGCGGCCCTTCATCTGCCCGTCGATGGCGGCGAACACCTGGCGCAGGTTGGCCTCGCCCACCTTGACGTTACCGCGCCATTCATAGCCGTTGTAGAGGATCGCCGAACCGCTGCCGTTGAACGGAGTGCCGTCGGCGTAGACGCCCTTGACCTCGACCTTGAAGGTATCGCCCTGCTCGGCGCTGACCGTCATCACCCCACGCACGTCACCCTTGGCCAGCATATGGCCGCTGAACGCCCATTGCCCGGCCAGGACCTTGGACTCGGGCCGGGCCTTGAGCCACTCGGCCCAGGCCGGGTTGTCGAGGGGGAAGCGCTTGGCCAGGTCGGGCACCATCTGCTTGAGGGCGATGTCCAGCCAATCGCGGTCGCGGGCCTGGGCCTGGTATTCGAGGGACGGCCATTGGCCGAGGTGGAAGTTGACCAGGTGCTCCCACTCCTTGGCCGGGCGCCGTTGCAGGGCGACCCGGGCGCCGGAGTGGCAACGCCCGCACATCTGGCTGAGCGGGTCGTCGAAGTGTTCGACGGTATTGAGCCGGCGCTCCATGGCGTAGCGCACACCGTCGGTCTCGCTGGGCGCCAGGCCCTGCTTGTCGGCCAGGTACTTGACCAGGGTGCGACGGTCGTCGTCGCTGATCTGCAAGCCGTGCATCACCTGCATGCGGGCGATGCTCATCAGCCAGCCCTCGGGGGTCTTGCGCTGGTGGCTGATGCGGCTGTAGCTGTCGTTGCCTTCGGGGATATGGCACCCCATGCACTTGTTCTGCAACAGGCTCGGGCCCTGCTCGGCCGCCATGGCCTGGGCGGACAGCAGTGCGGTGGCGACCAGCGCCAGTGTGCCCGCCTGCCGCCGGAGTCGAGTCGTCTTCAAGGTCAGACCTCCACGGTATCGTTCTTATCGTTATTCGCACGCTGCGGTGTGCATCTGACAGTAGCGATACAGGAAGTGTGCCAATTGCGGCAAATATGTTGTGCATCAACGATTTGAACGCTGAGCAGGGGCAAACCCCAGCAGCGCAGGCTGTGGCCGAACGTGCCATTTCGCGACGAGGTGTTTCACCTTGAGACACGGGGCGTGCTGCGCATGCCGTCGCTGGCAAGCAAGCTCCCACAGGGATCTAGCCAGCTTCGAGAGCAACGCCGCCTGTGGGAGCCGGCTTGCCGGCGATTGGCCCGCACAGCGGTCCGTTTCATCTGCGTCTCACGCAGTCTCAATGTGCAACAGGTCAAGCCTCCCTGACTGCATGCCATGTAACGCGAAAACCACATGTATCAAGGGCTATGAACGCGTTGAACGGCTTGGCACGCCCATTGCCCTGCCCTGGTCACAACCATGACAAGAGGCACCGTCCCATGCACTCCGAACTGCCGATCCTGCCCGCCACCCGTGCCTTCCTCGCACGCCAGCTGAAGATGCGCATTGGCGCCGACTGGCAGGACGCCGCCAGCGGCCGCACCATGACCTTACGCAACCCGGCCAGTGGCGAGGTCCTCGCCGAGGTCCCCGCGGCCGAGGCACAGGATGTGGACCGCGCCGTGCAGGCCGCCCGCCAGGCGTTCGAACACTCGGCCTGGAGCCGGATGCGTCCGCGCGAGCGACAGAACCTGCTGTGGCGCCTGGCCGACCTGATGCAGCGCGATGCCCAGGAGCTGGCCGAGCTGGAATGCCTGAACAACGGCAAGAGTGCCGCCGTGGCCCAAGTGATGGACGTGCAACTGGCCATCGACTTCCTGCGCTACATGGCCGGGTGGGCGACCAAGCTCGAAGGCAGCACGGTCGAGCCGTCGCTGCCGCTGATGCCCAATGACGACTTCCACGCGTTCGTGCGCCGCGAGGCGGTGGGCGTGGTCGGTGCCATCGTCGCCTGGAATTTCCCGCTGCTGCTGGCCTGCTGGAAGCTCGGCCCGGCCCTGGCCACCGGCTGCACGGTGGTGCTCAAGCCTGCCGACGAAACCCCGCTGACCGCCCTCAAGCTCGCCGAACTGGTAAGCGAGGCCGGCTATCCGGACGGCGTGTTCAACGTGATCACCGGCACCGGGCTGAACGCCGGTGCCGCGCTGAGCCGCCACCCGGGCGTGGACAAGCTGACCTTCACCGGCTCCACCGAAGTCGGCAAGCTGATCGGCAAGGCCGCCATGGACAACATGACCCGCGTCACCCTCGAACTGGGCGGCAAGTCGCCGACCATCGTCCTGCCCGACGCCAACCTGCAGGAGGCCGCCGCCGGAGCCGCCACGGCGATCTTCTTCAACCAGGGCCAGGTGTGCTGCGCCGGCTCCCGGCTGTATGTGCAGCGCAAGCACTTCGACAACGTGGTGGCCGATATCGCCGGCATCGCCAATGCGATGAAACTGGGCAGCGGCCTGGACCCTAGCGTGCAGATGGGCCCGCTGATCTCGGCCCGGCAGCAGGAGCGGGTGACCGGCTACATTGACCTGGGTCGCGAGTTGGGCGCGACCATCGCCTGCGGCGGCGAAGGCTTCGGCCCGGGCTACTTCGTCAAGCCGACGGTGATCGTCGATGTCGACCAGCGCCACCGCCTGGTGCAGGAGGAAATCTTCGGCCCGGTGCTAGTGGCCATGCCATTCGACGACCTCGACGAGGTGGTGGGCCTGGCCAACGACAACCCCTACGGTCTGGGCGCGAGCATCTGGTCCAACGACCTGGCCGCGGTGCACCGGATGATTCCGCGGATCAAGTCCGGGTCGGTGTGGGTGAACTGTCACAGCGCGCTGGACCCGGCGCTGCCGTTCGGTGGCTACAAGCTCTCCGGCGTCGGCCGCGAGATGGGCGCGGCGGCGATCGAGCACTACACCGAGCTGAAGTCGGTGCTGATCAAGCTCTGATTCACCTGTGCCGGCCTCATCGCCTGACCGGCGATGTGACCCGGCCAGGCAATGAAAAAACCAGAAAACAACAAAAACATGGAGCACACCATGACGCACAAGCTCGCCTGCACGTTGGCCCTGCTGCTGGCCTCTCCCCTCACCCAGGCCCAAGAACTCTACAACCACGCCGGCACCACCCTGGACGCCAACCTCGAAGCGCTGTTCGGCGTGTTCCACAGCGACGAAAGCTTCGACCAGTTCGGCAACCGCCAGGCCGGTAGCAGCAACTGGCGCGAGGGCTACGTCAAATACGGCCTGAGCGCCAGCCAGGCGCTGACCGGCAACGGCACGCTTTACGGCGCCTTCAGCCTGCTCAGTTCGGCCACCTGGGGCGATGGCGACGCCGCGGGTTTCACGCTCGGTGACGAACGTCGCACCGGCATCGAGGACGCTTACCTTGGATGGCGCTCGGGCACCCTGTTTCCGGCGCTTGGCGAAGACGGCATCGATCTCTCCGGCGGGCGCCAGGTCATCACCCTCGGCGACGGTTTCCTGATCCAGGGCGACCCGGTTAATGCCGGCAACGTCGACCTGGGCGCCGATTTCGACCGTGGCGGCGCCTACTACCTGGCGGCGCGCAAGGCGTTCGACCGCACCGCCGTGTTGCGTCTGGGCGGCAAGCAGGGTTGGCGCGGCGACCTGATGTGGCTCAAGTCCGACAACCCGTTCCAGGCCGACACCTCCATGGCGGTGGCCAACCTCGAGCATGTCGCCGACGCGGGCACCCTGGGCCTGAGCTGGATCCGCGGCCTGGATGTCGACCGCCGCTATGCCGAGATCCTTGGCCTGGAACACCGCGACGGCATGGACACGGTGAGCCTGCGCGGGCGTGGCAACCTGGGAGTGAAAGACCTCGAACTGGCCGCCGAGTATGTCAGCCAGGACCGCACCGATGGGCGCGAGAATGCCTGGTACCTGGAGGGCAACTGGACCTTCTCCGGACTGCCCTGGTCGCCCACCGCCACCTACCGCTACAGCCGCTTCTCGGAGCACTTCGACCCGCTGTTCTATGGCCTGAGCCGGGGCTATGGCACCTGGTTCCAGGGCGAGGTGGCGGCCAACTACGCCGGGCCATTCAACAGCAATACCCAGGTGCACCATGTGGCGCTCAAGGCCACGCCACGGGAGGGGTTGACCGTGGGCGCGCTGTACTTCGACTTCGACCCGCTCAGCACCGACCAGGGCAACCTGGGTGGGCGCGAGGTGGACCTGTATGTGGAGTGGATGGTCGACGAGCATTGGCTGATCAGCCCGCTGGTGGGGTTCTACACCCCGCAGCGCAGCGCGCAGGATGGCGGCGTGCAGTTGGGTGGCCGGGATAGCGGGGCCTACCTGCAACTGGTGGTGGGGACATTCTTCTAAATCAAAAGCCCTGTTCGCCTAACCAGCGCTCGACCATCGGCTGGTGCGCCTGTGTCACCAGGCGCTCCAGGCCGATGCCAGCCTGCAACCCGCGAACCACCGGCGCCAGCTCGACACCCTGCAGGTGCCACACCCCCAGCGGCTGATCAGCCGTCACCACCACTTCGGCCTCCTCCACCCAACCATCGCGCAGCACCGGGCGGCGCTCCACCCGCACCGCCTGCCAGTTTGCCGCCGCGTGCAGCGGTTGCGCATCCGGCCAGCCTCGGCGGCGAGCCCAGAACGGCTGCGTGCCACGCTGCGCTTCCTGGGCGTAGAAGTCGCGCCCGATCCGGGCGAAACGCAGGAACAGCTGTTCGATCCGCGTTTGATGGAAACGCTGCGCCAAGGCCGCCTGCCCGGGCCGCTGCAGCAGGGTATTGATCACCACGGGCGCCTGCAGCGCCGAGGACAAGGACTGGAAGATGCCATTGCCCGACAACGGATCGACCGCCATCGCCGCATCGCCAACCCGCAGCCAATCAGGACCTGCGCAGTTGCCGACAAGAATCGCGGTGCTGCTGCGTGCATGCACCTGGGCAGGGGCAAAGGCCTGCTCGCCAAACAGTTGCGCCACCAGTGCCGAGCCACGGCGGCGCCCGGCACAATATTCGGGTAACGCCGTCTTGCCCGGCAGCCGCGCCGCCATCACGTCCAGCGTCACCTGCCAGTAGCAGCGGCCATCGGCCAGCCGCGCCATCCAGGCCCAGCCGTCGTCCAGGCTCTCCACTGCCGAGGCCGGCGTGCCGGGCTCGGCTTGCCAGAGGTTGAGCAGGCTGACGGTTTCCGGCCCGCGCAGGCGACCTTCGCTCAACGGGGCCTGACGACCACGGGCCTCGACCAGGAAATCGCCGTGCAAGGCGCGCCCGTCGTCCAACTGGACCCGGTACCCCTGCCCCTGTTCCACCTCGCGCACACGCCCTTCGACGAGCTCGACACCGGCACGATTCAAGTCATCACGCAGTGCCTGGTCGAAGCGCTGGCGATCCAGCAGCCACTCCTGGTTCGGTTGCAGCCGCTCGCCGTTCCAGTGCACTTGCCGCGTGGCCGGCGTGGTCGCTTCGGCCAGGGCAGCGCCCAGGCCCGCATGGCGCAAGCCCTCCAGCACACGTTGCGAAACACCTTCCACCGCGGCGAAACGGCGCCAGTCGGACACCACGGTGACGGCGTAGCCCATCCGCCGCAGCCCCAGGGCAGTAGTGGCCCCCGCAGGTCCGGCACCGAGTACCAGGATGCTCGGCTCAGACATCGGTCGACTCCTTGCGCTCAGGGCCGACGAACGCCGCATGCTGCTCCAGCCAGTGCAACAGTGCCTGCCGCGTCATGCCGGGCTCCTCGCGCAGGAGGGCCGCCACCCGTCCAGTGAACGCGGCACAGGCCAGACTGGCGCCGGCCACCCCGGCGGCGCCAACCGCCGCGCCGAAGTCGGCCTGAGGAGTGTCCAGCCACGACCATTGCCCAGCGGCGCAGCGGGCATCGCCAGTGACGCGAATAACCTCGGGATAACTGGCTGGATACACCGGCTCGCCCCGCGCCGGACTGGAGGCGCACAGCAGCACGCCAGCGGCCACGGCCTCGGCGCAGGCCAGGCGCAGCACCGGGCGATCCTGGCGCAGGCCCAGGCTCAGGTTGACCACGGTCGCGCCCGCTTCCACCAGCCACAACAGGCCAGCGGCCACCTGCAAGGCGCTGGTGCTGCCCTGCCCGGCGAACACCTGGGCCAGCAGCACCGGCTGGTCGCCGGACTCGGCCCGCAGCCGCGCCAGCACCGCGCTGCCGTGGCCCAGGGCATCCGGCAGCGGCTCGCCCTCGCACAACACGCCGTCCTCAAGCCAGAAGCGCCGCGCGCCGAGCAGGCTATCGGCCTGCTGCGCCGAGCAGCCACTGTCGATCACGCCAATACACGGGTCAGCGGCCATGGTCGGCGGGCTCCTTGCTGCGCAATTGCCCGTCACGCAGTTCCAGGTGCAAGTCGGCATCGGCGAGGGTCGAGGCACGATGGCTGATCAGGATCCGCGTACGCCCGGCGAACAGCTGGTCGATGGCGGCTATCACTTCACGCTCGGTGGCTTCGTCCACCGCCGAGGTGGCCTCGTCCAGCACCAGGATCGCCGGTTGCTGCAGCAGCGCCCGGGCGATGGCGATACGTTGCTTCTGGCCACCGGACAACTGCTGGCCGCGTTCGCCCAGCAGACCATCGAGCCCCAGCGGCAGGCTCTGCACCAGGCTGTCCAGGCGGGTCAGGCGCACCACCTGCTCGATCTCCTCACGGCTGGCCTGGGGCGTGCTGTAGGCCAGGTTCTGCGCCAGGGTGCCGCGAAACAGCACGATGTCCTGGCTGACCACCGCGATGCGCCGCCGCAGGGCCTGCAGGTCAAGCTCGCGCAGGTCGACGCCGTCGAGCAGGATGCGCCCGCCATCCGGGTCGTAGAAGCGTTGCAGCAGGTCGATCAGGGTCGACTTGCCGACGCCGGAAGCGCCACTGATGGCGATCTTGGCGCCGCCGGGCAGACAGGCCTGCACCTGCTCCAGCACCATACCCTGGCGCCCATCGTGGGCGAAAGATACGCCGTCCAGTCGCAACTCCCCGGCCCCTTGTGGCATGGGCCGGGGATCGTCCACCTCACGCACCGCGAGCGCTTCTCGCTTGAGCTCCATCACCCGTCCCAGGCTCACGGCCATCCGTTGCACCGCGACGTACAGGCCCAGCAGGCTCTGCACCGGACCGACGGCCATACCCATGTAGGTGGAAAAGGCGATCAGCGCGCCCAGTTGCCAGGTGCCCTGGATCACCCACCAGCCGCCGACCAGGAATGCGCAGGCCCGGCACCAGGAAGTCAGTGTGCCGGGCACCGCCTGGGTAAAGAACTCGGTGACCTGCACCCTGAGCAGTTGCCCCATGTAGCCCTGCCCCAACTGATCGAGGCGCTCGGCCTCACGCCGCTGCTGGCCGGCGGCCTGGATGAACTTCATCGCCGGCAGCGTCTCGACCAGGAACGACGACACGTCCGCCGAGCGTTCGCGCAGGCTGCGCACCTCGCGCTCGACCTTGCGTCGCATCCAGCGCAGCCACAGCACTTCGAGCGGAATCAGCAACGCCAGCAGCAGCGACAGCTGCCAGGACAGCATCAGCATCAAGGCCACCGCGCCGACCAGGCCGATCAGAGCCGACACCGCCGAGAACAGCGAGTCCACGGCAAAGCGCTGGATCTCGGCGACATCGCCATCGAGCCGCGACAGGATGTCACCGGTGCGCCGGCGCCCGTAGAAGGTCGGCGAAAGTTGTTGCAGATGACGGTACAAGTCGTCGCGCAGGGCGAACAGGATGCGCCCGGACAGGCGCGTGTGCAGGTAGCGGTTGATCCCTGCCAGCAAGGTGCCGAGCAGGCCGGCGACGATCATGATCACCGCCATGTGCCAGAGGGTCTGGTAATCCTTGGCCAGCAGGCCCTCGTCGATCAGCGTCTTGACCAGCCAGGGTTGCGCCAGGGCCAGCAGCGAGGCGCCCAGGGACAGCCCCAGGAGCACGCCGATGGCGCCACGCTGCGGGCGCACGAAGCCGTAGAGCCACGCCAGGGCCTGGCGCATCAACTGCGGGTCGCTGGATTCGATCAATCGGGAAAACAGTCCGCCCATGGCTCAACCACGCAACTGCTTGAGCTTGCGGTACAGCGTCGCCCGGCTGATGCCCAGGGCCTCGGCCGCGGCCGAGACATTGCCCTGATGCCGGGCCAGCGCAGCGCGAATCAGTTCCAGTTCGTTGTCGCGCAGGCTACCGGACGGCGCGGCGCCGCTGGCCAGTTCATCGAGCAGGCAGTCGGTGAGGTGATCGAGGGTCAGCACCTGCTCGCCCTCCTCGCGCATCGCCAGGGCGGTGCGCACCACCATTTCCAGCTGGCGGATGTTGCCCGGCCAGTCGAAGTTCTCCAGCAGCGCAACCAGTGTCGGGTCAAGGCTGACAGCGCGGGCCCCGGCTTTGTCCAGCAGGCCCTGGATGATCGTTGCCAGGTCGTCGCGCTCGCGCAGTGCCGGCAGGCGCAGGGACACGCCGTTGACCCGGTAGTAGAGGTCTTCGCGGAAGTGCTGGTCGGCGACTCGACGTTTGAGGTCGCGATGGGTGGCGCAGATCAGCGCCACGTCGATGTCCTGCTCGTCGCCGGCGCCAAGGGGCGCCACGCGGCGCTCCTGCAGCACACGCAGCAGGCGCGCCTGCAGGGCCAGCGGCATGTCGCCGATCTCGTCGAGGAACAGCGTGCCGCCATGGGCCTGCATCAGCCGCCCGACCATGCCGCCCCGGCGCGAGCCGGTGAAGGCGCCGTCGCGGTAGCCGAACAGCTCGGACTCGATCAGCCCCTCGGGAATCGCCGCGCAGTTGACCGCCACGAATGGCTTGTCGGCACGCGGACCGGCCTGGTGCAGGGCACGGGCAACCACCTCCTTGCCGGTGCCGGTTTCGCCCAGCAGCAGCACTGGCAGCCCGTTCGCCAGGCCTTGGCGGGCCATGCGCAAGGCACGCGCCAGGCGCGCATCGCCCCCGGCCAGCGCTTCCAGTGCCTGGGCCTTCGGCGCTGCTGGTTTGACGACCGGGGACGGGCCACTGATGCGAGCATGCCGTGGCAGTTGCAACGCCCGGAAAAAGAACTCGCCCGCAGCCGTCTGCACGCTGCTGACACCGCCCTGCCACAGGCGCGCGATGAACGCCGGCGAGCGCTCGCCCAACAGGTCGCTGCTGCGCCGCCCGAGCAGCGCCTGGCGTGGCATCTGCAACAGTTGGCAGGCATTGTCGTTGGCTGCCAGCACCTCGCCCTCCAGGCTCAGCGCCAGCAAACCCTGCCAGGCGCTGGCCAGGTATTGCGGGCGGCTGTGGAAGGCCAGCACCAGATGCTCGGGATGGTAGAGCCCGAACAACCGGCCTTCGATATTGCCGGCGGCGAGCAGCAACGTGGACAGGCTGTCCTGGGGCTGGGCCATGACCCCTTCACGGGTCACGTCGAGCACGCCGATCACTTCGCCACGCGGATCACGCAGCGGCACCGAGGTGCAGGAGAACGGGCTGAGCCGGTCCAGGTAATGCTCGCCGCAGTTGATCAGGGTCGCCTAGCCCTCGACCACTGCCGTGCCGATGGCATTGGTGCCGCGCAGGGCCTCGCTCCAGCAACTGCCGGGGTGCAGATCGCGCAGGCCCTCGCGCTGTAGGACGTGTTTCTGCCCGTCGATCGTCAGCACGTTGGCCTGGGCGTCACCGAGGATGACGATGCCGTTCTTCCCTTGGCGCTTGATCAGGTAGTCTAGCTCGGGAGTGGCCGCGTCGATCAGCAGGCGGTTGTGTTCCAGCAGCGTGTTCAGGTCCAGGCCGTGGCGAATACCCAGCCCGACCTGCTCGCCCTGCAGGCAGTCCAGGCCATGGCCAAGGCTGCGCCGCCAGGAGGCGTCGATCTCGTCGCGCAGCATGCCGCAGGGCAGTTCGCCTTCGCTGGCAAGCTTGAGGCGGACCAGGCGAGATTGCTGCAAGGGGTCATTGGCGGTTGTTGTTGGAAGTTGTCGCGCCATTGCGTGCTCCTGGTGTGCCTCGCTCAGGCGGGGCAACGGGCATCGGATTTTTCGGCAGTGTGCTTCAGAATTGACTGGCAGTCATCAGCCACGACAGACACCGAGCCTCGCCCCATTCCCCAATGCTGGGGCCACCCGCCCACCATGGCTACCTCGCCAGATCGTTGCCGGTAGGTTGAAACCCTCGTCGCAAAGGCCCTGGACGCCCCTCCGCAAAAACTTGGCACAACAGTTGCCGATTCCTCCCCAGACGCCCCAACCCATGGGCCCGTTTGCAGGAGGAAGCAACTCATGCACCGACCGACACCCCACCCGCTGGCCGTGGCGATCTTCGCCGGCCTGCTCCAGCTCCCGGCCCAGGCTGCGCTGTATGCGGTCGACACCGGCCCCTATACCCTGCCCACCGGCAAGTTCCCTGCCTGGTACCAGGACAGCCACGGCCGGGTGCTCGACCTGTGCCTGTCCAAGGCGGTGAGTTCACGGGTTGCCGGTACTCCTGGCGCGCCCTCGTACATGTGCACGCTGCTGCCCACGCCCGGCGTGTTCGACGACACCCAGCCAGTGGTCTTCCCCAGCAACTTCCCCGACGAAGCGTTCTGGTTCACTGCCGACGCCGCCATCGTCGATGCCGCCCGCGGCGTCGACCTGAGCTACGGTTCGGCCATCGAAGCCGCGTTCAGTGCCGAGGAACCGGTGGATGGCGACCAGGTCAGCTTTGCCCGGGTGCGCATCCGCGTCGATGTGCCGGTGGCCGGTACGTACACCATCACCCACCCTTACGGTGTCGATGTGTTCGAGGTGGCTGCCGGCGGACGCCGGGCGATCAACATGACGCGCGACATCGGCATCGGCTCGCCAGGCGACTACAGCGGCGCACTCAGGGGCGACGTCGGGCCGTTCCTGCGCAGCGTCAACGGACCCTATACCGAAACCAACCCAGGCACTGGCGCCAGCGAACGCTTCATCGGCGACCCGAATCTGGAAGAGCCGGTCACCGGCAGCCCGTTCAACACCAACTTCGTGCGCATCGAAGGGCCCAATGGCATCGACCTGCGTACCGAGCTGTTCGCCATCTCCGGCAAGCTGTCCACGGTCAACCGCCCGACGCCGCTGATCCCGCTGCGCAGCACCTATTCGCGACATACCGTGAATGGCGACCTGCGCGCCCAGCAGGATGTGTTCGTGATGGCGCCGCCGGCGCCCGCCACGGTCACCCTGACCAGCCAGACCCCCACCCTGGCCCTCGGCGAGGCCAACGGCACCGGTGCCTGGTACGCCCAGTCGCCACTTAACCCCACCTTGCCGCTGACCTTGCAGGTAACCGCCGACAACAGCCTGGCCATCGCCACCAGCACCCCGACCAGCGCACCGATGCCGCTGACCGACCTGGTGACCATCAGCCGCGCCGAATACAGCCTGGGCAGCGGCCAACTGACCCTGGTGGCCAGCAGCAGCGACGAGACCAGCCTGCCGTCTCTCACAGCCCACACCGGCAACGGTGCGTTGATCGGCAGCCTGAGCGGCAACGGCGCGGTCAAGACCCTGACCACTGGGCTGTCACCGATCCCCCCAGCGACGGTGCAAGTCACCAGCGCCCATGGCGGCAGCGACAGCGAAGACGTGGTGCTGGTGCCATGAACAGGACACGCCTTCAAGGAGGCAGCATGAATACTTGGTCGCGTCGCGCGCTCTGCGCCGCAGGTTTCACTCTCACCCTCAGCAGCGCGGCCTGGGCCGCGCTGTCGGAGGTCGACCCCGGCCCCTACACCTTCGCCACCGGGGGCTACCCCATGTGGTACAAGGACACCAACAACCTCGCACTTGAGTTGTGCCAGTCACGCGCCACCAGCACCCGGTCACCGGGCGCTCCAGGCGCTCCGGCCTACATGTGCACCTTGCTGCCCGAGCCAGGGGTGTATGACGATGCCCTGCCGCTGGTATTCCCGGACAACTGGCCACCGGAGATGTTCTGGTTCCTGGCCGAGACCTCGATTCCGCAGGTAGGCAATAGCGGCTACGAGCTGGAAGTCTACGTCGCCGGCCTGGAAGCGGCCTTCGCCGCCGAAAACCCGGTCAACGGCGACCAGCAGAGCTTCGCTCGCATCCGCATCCGCGCCTCGGTGCCGAGCGCCGGCACCTACACCATCACCCACCCCTATGGCGTGGAGACGGTCAACGTAACCACGGCAGGCCGGCGGGCGATCAATATCACTCGCGACATCGGCATCGGTGCGCCCGGCAACTTCAGCGGCGCGCTGAACGGTAACCTCGGACCGTTCCTGCGCGGTGTCGGCGGCCCCTACACCGAAGTCAACCCGGACACCGGCGCCAGCGAGACCTTCGTCGGCGACCCTAACATCACCGAAGCGGTGACGGGCAGCCCGAACAACACCAACTTCGTGCGCATCCAGGGCCCGGCGGGCACCATCCAGACCAACGTCTTCAGCGTCTCTGGCAAGGTGCTCGACCCACGCCAGCAAACTCCAGCAACACTGGAGCGCGCCACCTATCAGCGCAACGCCACCGGCACCCGCGTCGAAGTCTTTGCCAAGGCGCCGAACAGCGCCAGCCTATGCCTGCGCAACGGCCTGGCGCTGGTTGGCTCGCCGCCTTCACCCTGCCAGTTCAGCATGCTCGCCGACAACAACGGGTTGTTCTTCAGCCAGCAACTGAGCCAGGCAGTGCCCCCCTCGGTGGTGGTGGTCACCGCCAGCAGCCCAGCCGGCACTACCCGACCGACTTCGCTGTCAAGCAAGCTCAGCGATGTGGTCAAGGTGGGCACGGCGCGCTATGACTGGAACGCCAAGCAGTTGCTGATCGAGGCCCGTTCCAGCGACGAAGTCGCAGTGCCGGACTTGCTGGTCCAGGGCTTCGGGCGGATGTCCAAGTCCGGAGTCCAGCAAAGTCTCACGGTCAACGACCTGTCCCAGCCACCTGCCAGCATCACGGTCAAGTCGGCTCACGGCGGTTTCGACGTGGAGCCGGTGGTGGTGGTCGGCAATGCTCCGGTACAGGCCGAAAACCAAGCCCCCGTAGCCCAGGCCGACAGCGCCAGTACCAGTGTCGGCATACCGATCACCCTCAATCTGTTGGCCAACGACAGCGACCCGGACGGCAACTTGCCGCTGAGCATCACCGACCTCACCCAACCGGGCACCGGCCTGGGCGGCGTGGTGATGAACGGCACCACGGCGGTGACCTATACCCCACCGGCCGGGGCCACCTCCCCGCTGGTGGCGACCTTCAGCTACCGCGCCCAGGATGCCAAGGGCTTGAAATCGCCGGTCACCAGCGTAACCGTCAACGTCGCGCCGAACCGTCCACCGACCGCGGTGGCCGACAGCGTCGCCACCCTCGGTGTGCCCCTGACCATCAACGCCCTGGCCAACGACACCGACCCGGAAGGCAACCTGCCACTGACCATCGCCAGCGTCACCCAGCCGACCCCGGCCGGGCGCGGTACGGTGAGCACCGACGGCAACGTGATCACCTACACGCCACCGGCGACGGTCACCGCGGCGTTTACCACCACCTTCACCTACGTCGCCCGTGACGCGATCGGCGCCACCTCGACGCCTGGTACGGTCACGGTGCAGGTATCGCCACGACCGGCCCAGGAGACCTTCGCGGTGACCGCGGCGACGGTCACGGCGCGCTCCAACAACCGCTTCAACTGGGACATCAGCGGCACGTCCTCGGTGACCACCGGTAACACCATCACAGTGCGGGTGACCACCACCAGCGGCGTGCAGACCCTGGGTACCACCACCGTGCCGGTCACCGGCCGCTGGCGCCTGACGGTGAGCAACAGCACCACGCTGATACCGACCGCCGCGCCAACCGCGACCGTGACCAGCAGCCAGGGCACCACTCGCACCACCAACGTGGTCGTGCAGTAGCGCCGGGAGGATGCCATGAACGCCCTGTTTCCACTGCTGCTTTGCCTGGCCCTCGGGGGCCAGGCCTGGGCCGACGACCTGATGGACAACGCCGACCTCGCCGCCGGCAGCGACCTGGGCGAGCCACTGGTGCTGCGCCTGCTGCCAAACGGCGCCGGCCAGGTCGCGGTGATCGAGCAACTGGGCAGCGGCAACCGCGCCGCCCTCGACCAGAACGGCCAGGCCCTGCTGGGCCGCATCGTCCAGGCCGGGGGCGCGCAGGAGGCTTACATCCTGCAGGAAGGCAGCGACCTGACGGCCGCGATCAGCCAGCAGGGCCAGGGCAACGACGCGACGATCCGCCAGAGCGGCAGCGGCAACAGCGCCGCCATCGAGCAGATCGGCAACTACAACAGCGCGACCATCGACCAGCGCGGCACGGGGCTCAACAGCGCCGTGACCCAGGCCGGCAACGGCCAGCAGGTTCACATCACCCAGTACCGCTAGGCCCTCATCGTCAGATTTGGAGGCAATACCATGCACAAGCTAGCCCCCCTGAGCGCTGCCATCGTCCTGGCCCTGGCCGGCCAGGCCATGGCCGACGACAGCACTTCGACCCAGTCCCAACAGGGCAACCAGAACATCGCCGAGGTCAAGCAGACCCAGGCGCCGTTCGCCTCAGCCACACAGACCCAGGCTGGCCACGACCACAACCACATGGCGCTGCAGGACAACAGCACCAGCCATATCCAGCAGAGCGCCACCGGTTCGTTCAACGCCGGCTACGCCGAGCAGTTGTTCGAGAACGGCAGCCACATCAACCAACAGGCCGGCGGCAGCCTCAACGACGCCTTCGCCAGCCAGTCGGTGGGCGAGAACAACGAAGCCCTGCAGGTCCAGCAAGGCAGCGGCAACCGTTCGGTCATCTGGCAAGACACCCAATACGGCAGCCAGGCCACCACCTTGCAGTCCGGCCATGGCAACGACGCCACGATCGAGCAACTGTTCGGTGGCAGCAACAACAAGAGCGTGATCATGCAGGGAGGCAGCGACAACCAGGCGGCCGCCGAGCACATGACCCACCAGAACGGTGATATCGCCATCTACCAGGAAGGCCGGCAGAACTGGGCCTACGGTGACCAGCGCGACGGTTTGGGCGGCACCATCGGCATCAACCAGTACGGCACCGGCAACTCGGTGGAGGTGTGGCAAGACAACCAGGCCGCCAGCCAGGCCAGTGTCTACCAGAACGGCCAGAGCAACGAAGGCTATATCGACCAGAGTTTCGGCCAGGCCAACAGCGCGGGCCTGAGCCAGACCGGTCGCGGCAATGCCAGCTGGTCGGACCAGTTCGAGACCAACCAGGCGGTGACCAGCATTTCCCAGGTGGGCAACACCAACCTGCACTTCACCTACCAGACCGGTGACAACCACAGCCTGACCATCAGCACGGTGGGCAACGCCAACAAGATCATGGCCAGCAACTGGAAGGGCGAGAAGTCTGGCGGGCAGTTCGGTGTTGGTCAGCAGGCGCAGATCAACCAGGCGGGCAATGGCAACGGGGTCAATCTCACCCAGGAAGGCAACAGCCAGATCGCCCGGCTGAACCAGGATGGCAACCGCAACCAGATGGAGACCCGCCAGGCCGACAGCAACAACGAGCTGTACTTCGAGCAGAACGGCAGCGACAACCTGCTCATCGCCGACCAGCGCGGCACCGCCAACTACGCCGAGGGCCTGGCGGCGGGCAACGGTGGCAGCATTACCCTCGATCAATCGGGCAGCGGTAACCAGAGCTACACCTATCAACTGTATGGCAGTGGCAACGAGGCGACCATCAAGCAGACCGATGGGGTCAATCTCGCCTACGTTACCCAGGGGGGGAATGGGAACCAGGCATTTGTCGACCAGAGTGGGGCTAGTCAGACGGCCACCATTACGCAGTTCGGGAATGCCAATATGGCGACTGTTACCCAGCAGTGACGGGGTTTCCCCTTGGACCGTGGCGTTGGTTCTCCCCTGGCGCTGCGGTTCCTTTTTTCTTTGGGTTCGGGTTCGGGCTCGGGTTCGGGTTCGGGGCGATTGTTTTGTTTTTTGTAGGCGCATTCGTGGAAGATGTCGACATTTAGTCACCCTTTCGCCTTTACGGCGACCTACTTTTGTCTTGACAAAAGTAGGCAAAACCGTTCGGCTCCGTTCATACGGCCCCTACGC
>NZ_JAOXMC010000280.1:0-263 GCF_026343815.1 Pseudomonas sp. BJa3
TGATCGTGGTAGGGCCTTCGCCGGTGACGACATGAAGGGGCAGTACGTTCTCGGCGCCCATGAAATTGGCGACGAAGGCGCTGTTCGGCCGGTCATAGATCTCCTCCGGCGTCCCGATCTGCGCGATGCGGCCAGCATTCATGATGACCAGCCTGTCGGCCATCGTCATCGACTCCTAGCGGTCATGCGTGACATGGATCGTGGTGACGCCGAGCCGCTGCTGGATGGCGCGGATCTCGTGACGCATCGTCATGCGGATCTTG
>NZ_JAOXMC010000281.1:0-263 GCF_026343815.1 Pseudomonas sp. BJa3
GGAAATAGGCATCAAGCAAGAAAACTCGGATTCCCGTTCCCGATTGGTGTCAGGACAAGAATCAACGAAGTGCTGGACGAGGCACCGCTGCGACCAACACGCGCATAGTCGTTGAGTTTGATCTTGGACGATTCTCGCCAACACTAATGTTCGACAAGACTCAATTCTCGGCTCAGCAGCGGGGTGGTTGAGCCGGGCCCTGGCCGGAGCAAGAAATTGATGCCGAAGACGAGCGAGGTTGATCCTAAGCGCGGCGCGCAAAT
>NZ_JAOXMC010000282.1:0-263 GCF_026343815.1 Pseudomonas sp. BJa3
TTCGCGTTGATTCCAGCGCGACGTTCTCAAGCTCTTCCTTCGTCACCTCGATGAAGGTGTCCGTGTCGACCTTGTAGCCTTTGACGATGTCCTCGTTGTCGACCTCCTCGCCGGTATCGGCATCCACCTTGGCGTACTTGATGCGGTGGCCGGTCTTCCGGTTGAGTTGGTTGAACGAGACCTTTTCGGATTCCGACGTGGCCGGATAGAGCGCAACCGGACAGGTGACGAGGGAAAGACGTAGGAAGCCTTTCCAGTTGGCA
>NZ_JAOXMC010000283.1:0-263 GCF_026343815.1 Pseudomonas sp. BJa3
GCTCTGCGCGGCGGCCTCGGCCACCGCCGGCAGCGGATCGGCCAGGGCCGCACAGAGCGCATCGACCACCGCGTCTTCCTCCCAGGCCTCCAGCAGGCGCGCGGCCTCGCCGCGCACGCCGGGGTCGGGATCGCCGCGCAGGGCCGCAACCAGCAACGGCAGCGCCTCCGGCAGCTCCAGGTCGGCCAGTTCGATCAGCGCCAGGCGGCGTACGCCGGGGTCGGCGTCCTCCAGGCGCGGCGACAGTTCGAGGATTTCGGGCA
>NZ_JAOXMC010000284.1:0-263 GCF_026343815.1 Pseudomonas sp. BJa3
AGAACTTTTTGATAGGCTTCAAGATCATCACTCTATTGAAAAATGCCGAAAACAAGTTGAGCATTTGTCAAAGCGTGTTTTTGGCAAGCAGCACGCTTTAAGAGCACAGCTAGAGATCACCAATGCCGATCCAAGTTTGGGGGAACAGTTTTCAGATAAAATAGCGCAAAATCCTCAATCCATTTGTAAACTTGCGGGAAGAAAATTTTGGTGCATATAAAGCCCATCGCGAAGACGAGCTGAAGAGCATCTGCCGCAGCTTT
>NZ_JAOXMC010000285.1:0-262 GCF_026343815.1 Pseudomonas sp. BJa3
GACCTTCCCTCCCTCCGCGAAACCCTCGACGCCCACGGCCTTTCGGCCAAGAAGAGCTTTGGCCAGCATTTCCTGCTGGACCTGAACGTCACCCGCAAGATCGTGCGTCTGGCCGGTCCGTTCGACGGTCGCGCGGTGATCGAGGTCGGCCCCGGGCCCGGCGGCCTGACGCGCGCCCTGCTGGAATCCGACGCCGGCCCCGTAGTCCTGGTGGAAAAGGATCCGCGCTTCATCCCCCTGCTGACCGAGCTGGACGACGGCT
>NZ_JAOXMC010000286.1:0-262 GCF_026343815.1 Pseudomonas sp. BJa3
TGAAGGGCGCCGGGCTGAGCTTTGCCGATATTGCGGGCGTGATCCCGATCGATGGCGCGGCCTATGATGTTCCGGCGCAGATGAAGGAGGGGCCGCAGATCATGCAGGCGACCTACAAGCAGGCGTTCGGAACCGATCCCGCGCGGCAGCGAGCGTTGTCGCCGACGCTGCAGGCGGGCGCTCCCAATGCGCCGCAATTCCTGCTGCTCTACGTCCAGCGCGCGGACGGCGTGCGGCAGGCGAAGGCGCTCGGCGCCGCGCT
>NZ_JAOXMC010000287.1:0-262 GCF_026343815.1 Pseudomonas sp. BJa3
TGCCGAGCACGACCGCGCCATGATCTGCGGCAGCCCGCAGATGCTGGCCGACTTCCGCGCGCTGCTCGACGGCCGCGGCTTCACGGCGGCGCCGCGCATCGGCACGGCGGGGCAGTACGTGTTCGAGCGTGCCTTCGTCGAGAAGTAAGCCGCCGGGCACGAGGCGGCCCCGGCCGCACGGCCAGGCCCGCACAACCCTCCGCACAGGTGCTACGCTCGCCCGCAACGTCCTGGGGAGGACATGCGAATGATGCGTAGCCTG
>NZ_JAOXMC010000288.1:0-262 GCF_026343815.1 Pseudomonas sp. BJa3
GATCACCGCCATCGACGATGTCGCCTTCGTCAATGGTCCGGTCCTGCTCGCCAAGGTCGAAGCGGCCTGGACCGCACAGGCGCCCCAGGCCATCGCGGATCGTGACGATGACGATGGCGTCAGCCGGCTAGGCCGCTGATTTCGCACCTGCTAAACGACGCTGACGCCACGCGACAGGCCGGGGAGACACGCATGCGCATCGGACTTTATCCGGGCACCTTCGACCCGGTGACGAACGGGCATACCGACATCATCAAGCGCG
>NZ_JAOXMC010000289.1:0-262 GCF_026343815.1 Pseudomonas sp. BJa3
CTGCGGGCGTCCTGGGGGCAGGGGTTCCGGGCGCCGTCGGTCTATGCCCAGTCGGGGGCGCAGGCGTCGCAGCCGTCGGTGTTCGACCGGGGGGCGTTCGTCTTCGTCAACACCCTGACCTCGGGCCGGGCCGACCTGAAGCCCGAGAAGTCCGAGAGCCTGAATCTGGGCGCAGTCTGGACGCCGATCGACGGGCTGGAGCTGGGCGTGGACGCCTGGCGGTTCGATTATGCCGATCAGGTGGTCAAGGAGTCGGAGGAGG
>NZ_JAOXMC010000028.1:0-55157 GCF_026343815.1 Pseudomonas sp. BJa3
GGCATTCCGAGGCCGTGGCTCGACGAGCTGTACGACGGCCCCGCCCTTGTCACCGATCCGGACGGGCGCGCCGCGGTGCTCAATGAAATGGCCTATGCCGCCAGCCGGCGAAAGGAAGTCGATGCCAGCGTGCTGTCCGACATGCTGGAGCTTGCCGAGGCGGCCAGGACGTGGGCGCTACTCGAGCACGAGGAGGCTTGGGCCATGGGAATTTTTGCCGAATACGAGCCAGATCACCCGAGTGGGTGCCGGGTGCTTCGGGCTGGGGAAAAGTAGCCATATAAAGGAAGGGTGACTCGGCAGAACGCCGTGGGCGGGCTGGCATGGGCCAGTGACTTTCGAAGTGACTTTGTTCGTAGCTGTCCGCCTTCGTTGGCCTTCGTTGCAGCGAGCGCCTGGCGGAAAATCCTGTGGTATCATGCCGTTACGGTGGCTTGGCATGCATGGGGTGCAAGGGGTCGAGTGTTCGAATCACTCCGTCCCGACCAAAATACTCCAAAAAATCCAGTCACTTAGCGGTGACTGGATTTTTTTATGTCTTCGTTTTTGCCGCTGATAGAAATTTACCCCACTTTTTGCACCACCGAGATGCTGATTAGATTTCGTGGGCTGCTTAGCACATCGAAATCCATGACGGAGGGCTGCTCAGGGCCCTTTACCTCTAGGGGGGGTAGATTCTCGCACCCAAATGATCTGCAAATGGTGAGTTTCGGATGGCCGCTTTCGACCCATAGCGTCCACTCGCTACGGGCAGCTAAAGGCCAAAAACTGCCGTTCAACGCTATTGATAAGACCGTAGGTGATTCATTCGTCCCAGGGTGAAATTTTGGAAGAGTAAATATGAAAAACTGACTTGCTTTGTGGGTGGCCTCAGGCCACTATTCAGCAGTTCAGAATAGGAATCTCTCACGGGCGAGAAGCAGCAAGGGAACGCAGCATGGATAGTATTATCCGAAGCAATAAAAGTGCGCCACCGAGATGGCACTCTCAACTTGTACGAAAATACTTCGAACCCGCCACGATAAGCTGCGTTGCAAGCGAAATTTTTGTTGCAACGAAAGTCGTCGATGTACTCGCATCCAGCTTTAAATCAAAAAATGGCGTTTTCGCCATCCGCAGCGTATTTAATTACATTAGTCACCAAATTGTCGCAACGATTGACTCTGCATCCTACCTAAAAGCCCGGCCCTCTCTAGGGCTATCATACTCTAGATCAAAAAATTAATATGAAACTTCATGAGGTCTGCCCTAGGGAACAAAATGGTCGGGATACGATTGATCGCTTCCGAGCACAGTTTAAAGCAGCCAGTTTGGAAAGTTTGGCGCTATTAGAAAATGGAGAAATTGATAGAGTTTACTGCGATGTGCACGAAGACTATGTGGTAAAGTATATTATTAATTCAAGAGCCAAGTATCGGTTTGTTCAGGTAAAAACAAAAAGTAAGCTAAACCATCAGTACAACATACTTGAAATTTTCGGTCTGAAGAAAAAACCGAAAAATAGTCCGGTGCATGACTTGGCGGGCAGCTTCGCGGGAAAGTTACTACTTCACGTGGAGGAATTTGGTGAGGCTTGTAGCTCAATTGAATTATTTACGAACGTAAATTTTGATGACGAAGTCGAACAGATCTGTCAGGAAGTTAGAGATAAAGCAAGACCAACCAAAAATACTTCAAGTCTAATTGACGAGGTTAAGAAGCTTATACCCTCTCTCTCCACAAAAAGTGATGTCGATGTAATGGTCTTCTTGTCGCACTTAGTGCTGGCACCTAGGAAGCAAATTCTCAACGAAGAAGATGATGTTTTCATTTCTCAAGTTTCAAGTCAGATATTCAAGTATAGTGAAATCAACTTGAATCCTCTTGAGGTTAAAAAGATAATCATCCAATTATTGTCGTTAATTGAAGATAAGTCTGCGGTTCCGCTTTCCGGTAGAATTACTGAGAAAGAGTTGGATGAGAAGGCGAGCGTCAATTTAGATGATATATTAGATATTCTCTGTATATCTCGATCTGCCTATTACGTTCTTAAGGCAGGTGGAGATGATCGAGCTATAAAGTCGGTATCCATCCTGCAGAGAATGCTCAAACGTTCTGGTTTTTCAGATGAGACAGTGGACACATTTGCAGGCTTTAAATGTAACTGGGAAGCATGGTACAGAATCAATAGGCATGCACTCTTAGAGTTTCGTTTAGCCATCGCACAGAGCAAAATTATAACTGTGGCAAAGAAGATGGCTATCGGTCAAATTGACATGAACTCAGTAACCGATGAAATTTCAAGTTTGACGCTACAAATCTCTAAAGACCTTGGACGATCAGACATCACCGAAGAGCTTACTTTCGGATCAGTGCTATCCGAATTGGTGAAAGGGGAGGCACAATGAACTTTCGTGAGGCTGTCTCTACCGCCAAGACTGAGTCCCTTGCACTATTGACCGAAAGCAGCCCAAAGGGGCGGCAGGACGTGTTGGGCAACGAAAGTTTATTCCACACGCCGCTCATTGCGTTGACCATCATCCTTCTCGCGCGATCTAGAGCCAAGCCTAAGTATGACGAGATTGGAATGCTAGTAGGGGTTTGCTTTGAGAAAAGCCTCGCTGGTTTCAAGGGGTCGATTCAAGAACTGGGTTGGTCTGCAAACCTCAGAATTCGCACCGTTAAGGCATTTACATTTTTGGAAAATACCGGCTTTATCATAATCGATAAAAGTTCTTCTCGGATTGAAGCGACGGAGATTGGGAAAAAGTTGATTGATAATGTTCTGAAAGAAGACAGTAGGCTATGTATTGCGTTGCTTAAAATTAAGCGTGCCTATCGCAATATCTGTAAAGAGCGGGCCGTTGAGGTTAAGCTAAATGAAATTTGAATCACTTGAGATTGTTCCGAATGCCCCCCATGGGTGGCGTTCAGGTGAGCTTGAGTTTGGTGCAGCCATAACTCAACTTTACGCGAAAAATGGTAGTGGCAAGACTCCGTTGATCCAAGCAATGATGTTTTGCCTCGGACTACATGTTCAATTTAGAGACGACATAGTTCGTAACTGCAAAATGGCACGATTGAAATTGCTTCTCACGGGGAAGCAATTTACCTTAGAACGGATGATAGGTGACGTTTTCGATCTGACTGTGAGAGTTGATGGCGCAACCGAAAATCGTTTTTACAATGAGGTCGACTTTTCAATTTTTATGCTTAAAGCTCTCAAGCTTAGAGGTGATCGACTTGTAACAAACGGCAATACACCAATCATCCCTTATTTTTCCGCGTTACTACCACTTTTCTATTTGGATCAAGATCAGGGCTACTCTGAATACTACATGCCTCCTCGCCCAGGTTTTATAACAAATCAATTTTCAGAGATGGTCAGGCTGGCAACTAACTTTCCTCCGCAGAATTCATATGACAAAAAGAAGAAAGCGATTGAGGTAAAAAAAGATTTAGACTATTTGGATGCAGTTATTGTTGATAGCGGGAAATTGCTGGATCGCATTGCGCAGGATCTTCCATCGCCGCCTCGAAAAATTGAAGAAATTGATAGGCTTATAGCAGAACTGAAGTCGCGTCTTGATGATCTCAAAAAGTCAAAGGATATAAAAAGCGATTCGCTTTCTAGTTTGGATCATTTTGTTGGGGGGTTAAAGAAGCGGCATCGGGAGCTTCAGGCAGAAGAGATTGCCATCGAATCAAAAATCTCTAGTGCAACCCAAATACGTGAAGAAATACAGAGTGAGATTGAGACACTCAATCTGAATGAGGAGGCAAAACGTGCCTTCATTTCGTTCTCAGATATATGCACCTCGCCCTCGTGTGGCATATTTATGGTGAGTACAGATTCTTACGGGAAAAGCTTGCTTTATCTGAAAGATCAAATAAAGGATCTTGAAATTTCAACTGCCTCAAATATACAGAAAGTGGAAGCTTTATCCACCGAAAAGAAGTTTATTGAATCGCAGGTCGCGCAACTGGCTCAGCAAAGGGGGATGGCAGAAAGAGAAGCAGGTATCGAGATATTTATTGAGGCTATTAGCAGGATTTCGTCGGAAATATTCGAGTTGGGGCTTGAAAAAAATAAGTTAGAAAAGTCCGAGCGGCAGAAAAGTATTCATGCTGAATTATTGAGAAAAAGAGACATGGCTCTAACGCTGGAGGACTCACTTCAGGCATCGCGTGAACAGTCGTCAGATATTCTTCAGTTTAGAATAGAGCTAGGTCAAAAAATGGCAGAATGGCTTGACGTCCTAAACTCAAAGAATATTTCAAGGGACATTCGAATAGACTCGGATCTCAAACCCATACTGGGAACTGAAAAGCTTGGAATCATCAAGGGCAGCTCTAAAGCTCGAACAGTGCTGGCATTCCATGCAGCTCTATTTGAACTATGCACCAACGATCCACTCTCTCCGTTCAGAGTTCTGGTATTTGACACCCCTCGACAGCAGGAAATTCACTGGGAAGATTTGGACGCTTACATCAAGGCACTAAAGGCTGTCGCTATACGAAATAATGCGCAGGTGATCTTCTCAACCACTAGCTATCAGTATGCGATCGAGGATAAAACAGACAAAGAGTGGTTGCCACAATTTGCTGGCTCCGAGCAGCCCATGTATCTCGGCAGAGTTGATCAGCCTAAGATGGATGCAGGTCCTGACGTTATCAGCTAAGTTTTCTTTGTCTAACTGTCATCACGATTTTACAGTGCTATGGATATGTCCTACGGCTATCGGCTTTTAGATGCACTCCACGAAGGGCGGCTATGGGTCGATAGCGGCCTGTCACTAACCGCTACAAACCATCTACAGTTGCCGCCTGTGAGAGTGTGGAAAGTTGCTTCCAGTATGGATAATTGGCAGTCTATGGATAAGCGACTCATCGGACGCGCTTTTACGAACGTGTGCGTCGATCATTCATATGCACCAATCCGCCAACACAGAAAAATTTTAACTTCAAACTGGTAAGTGTAGCTAAATTTTGATTTGGAGTTAACAATGGGCATACCTACGCTTACAGAAATTCTACGACCGATAGTTGCTGATCTCACTGCGGGCGAGGCTACGACCCAGATCAGGGTAAGAGATCTTCTACGTTTGGCAGGTGCGGCACGCAGGGGGTGGATAGTTTCAAGCAAAATCCGGAAAACCCTTAATGAACTAGGTGTTAAAACAATTCCGGATTTCGAAACTGTTCCTATCGATGCTTGGGTTAGTTTTGCGCTAAATAATCCTTTGGACGTGACGCCACATGCCCCCTCTGTTAATGAGTCTGGAGAAGATGCCGAGCTGGTCGATCCAATAGCGATTGTCGAGCCGGACACCATTGTTACTCCAGAGTTTATTTTTGGTGCCGTCTCTGAGCCAGCATATCGAGTCAGTCGTCTTCCAGCAGCCAATACCACGCTTATAACTGTTAAGCCGGATGAATCCCTGACGCAAGCGGTTACATTGATGTTGCGACACGACTACTCCCAACTTCCAGTGATGACAAACGAAAGAGATGTGAAAGGTGTCATTAGTTGGGAAAGTATCGCCCCCAAGCTAGCACTTACTCAATCTGAATCAGTATTGGTGCGTGATTACATGAAGGAGCATAAAGAAATTAATGCTTCTGAATCGATTTTCTCTGCAATTCCTCGGATTGTTGAGCATTCCTACGTACTTGTACGAGCATCAGATAGACGCATTAGTGGTATCATTACGACGACAGATCTTAGTCTTCAGTTTCAACAACTATCCGAGCCTTTCTTGCTTCTTTCGGAAATTGAAAACCATATTAGAAAGCTGATTGATGGGAAGTTTACGAAGGAAGAGCTATCCGGTGTGGTTAATCCTTCAGACAGAGGCCGAACCATCGAGTCAGTAGCGGACCTCACGTTTGGTGAGTATATAAGGCTTTTCGAATCACCCGAATTGTGGAGAAAGACCGGACTTAAGGTTGATCGAGCAATATTTACTAAGGAGCTCGACAAGGTTCGTGTTGTTCGCAACGATGTTATGCACTTTGATCCGGATGGGATTTCGGAGGATGACCATGAATTACTACATCATTTTGTGCGGTTCATTCATGAAGTTCAGGGGTTAGCATCATTAGCCTAATGGATTCTGACATGCATACTATTGTATGCATGTTGCGAGTGAGTTATTGGAGTGTGTTTATTTTGAAATGCACAAGTTCGAATAGAGGTCGCGACGCATTCACTTTCAAGAGCGTCTGCCCTTTAGCACTAGCTGCCTTCAGCTTAGGGTAGCCACTTATCTCGGATGGCCAATATCGAACCATAGTTGTCTTTCGCGTAGGGCAATAATCGGCCAAAAGCTTTAGTAATTCTTACCAAGGTCTGCGCCTATTTACGTTAGCAAAGGGATAGGCGCGTGCAACGGAAAATCAGCGGAGAGAGTATCTTTGGGAAATGGACTACAAGGAAGGGGCTAAATCTGATTTTTCACAACTCAACACCTTCGATGCCGCTTACCTGTAACGACCTGCAAGCTGAAGTCAATTCACTAAACTTTGTGGCTCCGCATAAGTCGACGAGTCGATAAAACTCACTCGAGACACCAGTTATTACGAGGGCGGGATGAGGCGTGTTTCAGCGTTCGTGCGCGAATGGTAGGTCTGTACCGTACCGCGAACAGGTGATAATGCCGCCTGGGTTGCGTAGGTAAGCATCGCACCAATCGTTTAATGGTTGAGCATCACCACGCCGGTCGCACTGTCTGTACTAAGTGAGGCGAAGACGGGAAGGTGGGTGTGCAAGATCCGCTGTTCCGCGTGGTGGCAGGGCATCCGGTGGACCATGCGATGGAACAGGCGACCGTGCTGATGCGTGCGGTGCACAAGATCAGTGGCCTGGCGATGATGAAGATTGATCATCTGCCTACGCTGCTGGCGGCGGTGCATACTTCAGTGGTATGGCCAAGGCGTTAGCCCAAGATGTGAATCATGGGTTGATGGTTGGGCGGAGGCTGAGTAGGGGGTGGGTATCTGGCTGGGAGCTTGGTTGCCTCGGCGGGCGCTATCGTGGGGCAAATCAGCTCCCACAGGCCTGCTGACCGCACTTTCTCTACGCTTTTGAGATTAGGCCGAGCCAGTCGCCACGACTTCCAGTTTCGTTCACTTTAGAGAGCCAAGCTACGATCAGGCTCAATGGCGCGATCAGCAACGTGATCGCGTCGATCAGTGAGACCAATTGTCTGAGCTGGATGGAAAGCCAGTACGCGGCCTGGGGCGTGCCGTAGTAGCGTTGTGCCTTCTGCCTAATGAGCATGGAGCCCTATCAATGACAGATCTTCATAACGAGTTCGCAGCAAGCCGATACTTCAATGCCGAAAGAATCGACAGGCGCAGTGCCGACGCTTTGGCGGGCCTAGCGGCCGGGCTCGTGGCTGATAATGTGGTCACCCAGGAAGAGGCCGTATTTCTCAAAGACTGGATCGAGCGAAACCTAGCTCATATAGACGACCCGGTGATAAACCTTCTCTACCGTCGACTGAGCAGCATGCTGGCTGACGGCAAGCTTGATGCAGAGGAGTCCGCCGACCTGCTGGGTATGCTCAAGAGACTCGGTGGGGTTTCCCCTCAAGTGACCTCGTCCGCTACTTGTTCCCCAGTCGTCTCACGGCCCACTGACCTACCTTTCTGCGCGCCTCCGCCCTCGCTTTGCTTTGAAGGCAAAAACTTCGTTTTCACAGGGATCATGGCCTTCGGCCCGCGCAAGGACTGCCAGGAGCTAGTTACTGATCGAGGTGGAATTCTTGGCGGTGCGGTTAGCAAGAAGGTGGACTATCTAATCGTTGGCAGCATAGGCAACGAGCAGTGGCGCCATGCGTCATATGGAACGAAAATTCTCAAGGCTGTAGAACTTCGTGAAGCCGGAGCAGCAATAGCCATCGTTTCAGAGGATCATTGGCAGCAAGCCGTCTTCGGCTAATCCGCTTATCTAGCCTGTCCAAGCATCCAGCGTGGATGGAATGCGAATACAACGCCATCAATGCTGCGTAGTCGCGCTGTGCCTCCCAACGAGCCCGTTCCCACAGGCCTGCTTCCACAAGTCAGCACCAAGGGTCTGTCCCCACGTTTCGCCAAGCCGCTATGGCGCCAGGTTCACACCGTTACAGCGGCCCTTGGTGGAAAAGTCGTTAATCTGCCGCGCCTTGTCCACCGACATCAGGATCGTGCAGCCGCCAGGATGGGCCACGTCGTCCCAGTAGTTGGTATGGACCATCACGTTGCCTTGCATCTCGGCGGTGCTGCCGACCACTTCCTTTTGCACATAGGTGGTATCGCGGTACCAGCCCAACTGCACCCCAGCGCCGTTGGGCAACGGCTCCATGCGCATGGGTGGGCCGAAGAAGTCGATGGCCTGCTTGGCGTCGCGGCCTTGCCATTGGTTGCCCGCCATCAGCTCCGGCAGGGTCGGGATGCAGCCGGCCAACGTCGGCAGCAACAGGCCAAGGATCAGCAGATGGCGCGTGCTCATCGTGGGGTGTTCGCAAGCATGTCGTCCAGCTCCTGCACCGCCTGGCTGTTGGCCTGCACGCCGATCAACTGGATGAACATGGCCTGGATGGTGGCGACCATCTTCGCCGCCGGCATCTTGCCGATCGACAGCATCTGGTTGCGCGCGCGGTTGTCGGGGGCGCAGACGAACGCGAAGGTGCGCTGCAACCAGTAGTCCTTTGGTGCGACCCAGTCTTTGGCGTTGGTTTTCACATCGCGCACGGCGCCGTCGAAGCGACGTATCGCCCGGGCACTGTCCAGGCGGATCTGGCGCTGTTTGCACTTAGCCTGCACCTCGTAGGCGACGAGGGTCGGGAAGGCCGGGTCTTCGAATAGCTGCATGACCTGGGCCGATTGCACGCCACCGGGCTTTTGCAGGATGCCGGCGGCATCGGCGACGTAGACCTCGTTGTGCAAGCGTTCCCCTTTGCCGTAGATGATCCAGTAGTCGCCTGCGGCTTGTTCGGCCAGGGCCGGGGTGCTGCAGGCTAGGGCCAGGATGGCCAGCCACTGGCAGAGGGGTGGAAGTTTGTAACCCATGGCGTCCTTTCCCGGTTTTTTGTAATCCAAGGGGGACTATACGAGGCATAAGGGAGGAGGGTCGATTAGGGCACTTGTGCTAATGGCCAAAGGCCTGCGGTGCTCAGGTGCGGTGTAGAGCAAGCGCCTGTGTTGATCGAACGGCAATGGGTATGTAGTCCCGTTCTGAAACCATGCAACGGTGGGCTTGCCCTTCATTTCTCTCGAGTAATTCTGCTGTACATTCCCTTGGTCAGATCGCACATGCGGCAGTCGTCGCATGGTCCGGATGAAGGAGCAAAACATGTCCGAATCAAAGGTGAGCGTGGCTCTTTTAGACATCAAACGCGAAGCACAGGAGGCCCAAGAAACCATTCTTGAGCTTGTGCACACGGACATGACCGAGAGCCCGGAACTTCTCCAGCCCATCCCTGCATCGTTGCTGAGTCGCATGGCTGATCTTCGGGCACGGGCACAAGCGAATCGCAAGCGCACCGTGCTGTTCGAAGGTTGAGAGCGTGATCGTCAGCAGACAACTTCTGCACTCGCGCCCCCGGCCCTGCCTATGTCATCCTTCGTTTCGCTTACGCCTACGTTGGTTGTCTTCAGACCGCCCGTTCCAGCAGTTGGGCTTCAGCGATCTGTCCGTTCTCATAACGCAGCAGTATCTGACGCTCCCCTTGATCGAACAACGACTGCTGCAGTTGCTGGGTGTCCCGCGGGCCTTGGGCCAAGGCGCTGGTCAGGCCGTCCAGTTGTGCCGTGAAGCTTTGTTGCAGCGAGGCGTCGAGGCTGAACATGCGTGAGCTGGTCAGTTCCATCTGCGAGTTGTAGATGCTGCGGCTCTGGTTACCGATTTCCTCCAGTTGGCCGAGACTTTCGAGAGCCTTGGCCGCCTGGGCGCGATAGCGTTGCAGTGGCTCGGCCAGGTAGCGCAAGGCACAACTGACCACCTGCAGCTGTGCGGTTTGCAGGTAACCGCTGACCCAACCCTCCATCTTCCTCAGACTTTCCTGCAATGCCTGGCGGGTGCTGTCCACGCCGAACAGTTTGTCAGCCTCCACATCCTGGGCGTGCTTCAGCTCTTCGTCCATCTTGCGATTGAAGTACTGGGCCAGGGAGGTGATCTGGCTATGCTGATTTTCCAGTGTCTGGCGGGCCGTGCCGTCGATGCCGTCGTGCGGATAGTGATCGAGCACGCCTTGGGTGTATTCGAACAGTCCAGTCAGTTCTTGCCATTGCGCTTCATCTAGCTCGCGCAGCACGTCGTCCAACTGACGCTTTATGGCGCCCAGCTTCTCGTTGATGTCATGCAAGTGCTTCTGGCCCACCGCCGAGGACACTGCGTTCCACACCGCGCCACTAAGCAGCACGTTCTGCAGGTCTTCAGGGAGCGACAGGCTGGCCTGTTCACTGATCTTGCCGCCGGTACGCACGAAGGCCCGGACGCTACCGTCGCCGTTGGCGTTTTTTGTCAGTGTCTCGAACGGCAGGCTGCACACCACGTAGTTGCCGCTGGCCAGCTCGCCCATGGCGGCCAGGCCGGGCACATTGGCCAGCAGCGGGTTGAGCGCACTGATCTGATCGGTTGGCAGTGAGCGATGGGTACCTGCGGGCGGGCGTTGCACGACGTTGAGCTTGAGCAATGTGCCGCCCTGGCCGTCCTGGACCACCAGATCGGCCGTGGTCTGGGAAGCGGTGGCCACTGGCTGGGTGTCGGGGCGTGTGGCCGGGGGCGTGGCTGGTGCTTCCCGGCGCAGGCGGATCCAGCCCATCTGGGCAACGAAGGGCACGGTCACGCGGTAGGCTTCAGCCACGCTGCTGTGCAGGCCCACGCCGGCCGTGAAGGCAGCGCCGAAGGGGTTCAGGCGCAATCCGGTGGTCGCCGCCATGGTGAACAGTGCCGCGCTGCGCGAGGCGGAGAGGCCAATCATGCTGGCGGCCCCTTTGGGCAGCGCCTCGTCGAGTTTGAATAGCCCGGTCAGCACCTTGGTGCTGGTGGCCCGCTCGAAACGCTCGCTGGCCGGTAGCTCCCGCCAGCCGGCACCGAACAGCGCCAGGGCGATCTGGCGTTCCTTGTCCGCCACGCTGGTTGCGCCGCTGCCGTTGAGCTTTTGGTACACGTCGTTGACGATCTCGGCGTAGGGCACCGCCGATTTCTTCAACAGGCGACGGGCCAGGTTCATTGCCGAATGCCCGCCGAACTGCTGCAGCTCATGGCCCAGCAGGTCGAGCTGCTGCTCGGTGTAGCCCGCCGGTCGCGAGCTGTGCTTGGCCTGTACCAGCTGCTTCTTGATGTCTGCATCCAGGCCGGCGCGGCCCCGGGAGAAGTCGGTGATGATGTCCACCAGAATGTCCACTTCCTCGGGCGTGGCGCTGATGAGGCTGGTGAACAAGTCGTCGTCGCAATCGATTCCTGAGGTTGTCATCGTGTGTCCTTACCTTTTTAACGGTGTATCGGGTAATGGGAACTGGTGCCCCCGTACAAGGTGGGGTGGGCTCAAGGCACCAGCCAGGTGCTGGTCGGCCTGGCGTCGCGCTGAATGGCGACAGCCTGGCAGTGCTCCAGTATCGGCAGGATGTAGGTGATGACGACGGTGCCTGGACGGCCGTCGGGTTGGCGCCGAGCGGCGTGGCAAAGCGGGCCGGCGTTTTCTGGCGCTAGATTGGAGCGAATCTCCACTGCGTGTGCTTCCCCGAAGTGTCGGTTGCTGGCCAGGTAATCCAGCGTTTGCTGGAAGGCCGCACGGGTCAGGGTGATCGAGCTGTTGTTCGTGCCGGTTATCACCCTTACGTGGTCGTTGTTGACCGCCGCGATTCTGAAACGGGTGTTGCTGGCGTTGGAGGGCGTTCGCAGCTCCGTGCCCTGCAAGCGGCTGATCAGTGCCCAAAGAGTGTTATCGACTTGGGTAATGTGCTGCATGGCGTCCTTCATTGTTGTTCGCTGGTCGTCTTCCTAGATTAGCGTGGCATGATGTCCGAATGACATCATCCTTTGGACTTACCCGTGTAACGATCCACGGCGGTCCTGCAGCTGCAATTAGGGGTGTAACAGGTGTCGTACCGCGTGTCGCCCGCATCGCGGGGCAAGCCCTCTCCCACGATGATTTCGATGGTGTCGATTGCCCTTCGCGGAACGTGCCTTCGGCTCTTTAATTTTGTAGCCTCGGTGACACAAAGCCTCCTGGATGAACCACGGTCTGGAGTTGCTTGACCATGACCTTGACGTCCATGTCCGTTCAAGGCTCGTGGCCAAACTTTATCGGCGCGTGACAATAACGCGGCGATGATCGAGCAGCTTTGTGTCTGAATTGCTGGGGAAAAGGTAATCCCGCTCGGGGTTGTCAGGTGAGCCTGGCCTTTATGGAATCTTGATCCCCAGTGAATTGAGAGTGGGTGTATCCATCCTGCCATTCACGGTCAGGGCACTATCCATTTGGAAGGCCATTAACGCGCCACGAGTAGCCTTGCCCATGACCCCATCAATTGTTCCTTGATAGTACTGGCGAACCATAAGTGCAGTCTGTACGCGCTTGACCAGGTTGCTTTTCTGTTCGTTGGTCGCGCGGGTCTTTGACGAACCCGGGCTCGCTCCGGGAGCAGTGCCGGACGACTGATAAAGGCTATTGCTACCTGAAGTACTGTGTGAGGTACTCGGCGCACTGAAACTCCGTGTGCTGGTTGCGGGCGGGCTGTAGTAGCGAGGCGCGCTATAGCCACCGGACCCGCTGTAATGGGAGCTGTGGGAGCTATGGGATCGATGTGAGCTGTGCGAGCGATGTGCCGCATAAATGTTCACTGCGTCTGCGGCATTCAGCGTATCGGCAAAGACGGGGGGCTGCAGCTTGTCGTTCGGTTGCCAGTTCGCATCGGCGAGCGGTGTATGGCCCGCCTGTGCCAATGTGGTACCAGCCATAGGCAACAAGGTGATGCCACTGATCAGGATTTTCCAGCGGTCGAGCAATTTCACTGTGCACTCCTTGCATAGGCGCTAAAGGCCTCGGTCGATAGTTGTCGTACGCCGCGGCTCTGCCAGCGGTCAGTGTGGGATTTGAAGAACCCTGAGCAATGTTTGACGGCAGCGCATTGCTGACAGGTATCGATGAACAGGTTTTTCCAGTCGGAGATGCTCTGGCGGGCGAATCGTGAGAGGTGGGGTGGGATCACACACAGGGGCAGGTTGTAGATCGAAACCGGCATCCCGCGGTTGAAGAGGAAATATGCGGTTTGGCTCAATGCCTCTTGATGATCCAGCGGGTCAATCCACAACTCCTCGTAGTGCTTTCTGGCCAGACCAGTGCTTTCGATACCCATCAACGCAACGTGCCGCACGAATGGGAGGTTCCTGAACACGTAATGGGCTAGTTCAGGCAAGCGTGGTGTGGTCAGGCGACTGAGCACCACACGTATTTCAATGATCTGGTTAGCGCGTGCGAGGTTGTAGAGACCTTGCACGGTTTCGCTGAAGGCGCCCGGGGACTGAACTACATGGTCATGGTCGACTGCGTTGTCGGCATACAGCGGGATGCCCCAACTCAACTGTGGGTGGCCTAGGGCCGCGAGGGCTGCGATCCAGCTCGAATCTTTGAACAGCCGTCCATTGCTCAGCACATGTATGGACTTCTGCGGCAAAACGGTTTTGCACTTGGCCAGAATCTCAAGCAGGCCATCACGATAAAGTGTGGGCTCTCCGCCGCTGATCCCCAGGTTTTCCTCGCCTGCATCCATCAGGTCGATCAGTCGAAGGTTTTCCTCGATATGCCAACGGTCATCAATATCTTTAGGCGGTTGTGAGCACATCAGGCAGAGGCTGTTGCAACGATCCGTCATGAACAGCAGGTTACTGTCTGATCCGCGTCGATAGAGCACTCTTACCAATGCATTGCCAGGGGTAATGGCAATGACATCGCCAGGTTGAACGACATCCGGATCTTTGGGGGAATGCAGGTGCAGCCTGCCGTTGTCGAAGGGGCTAGCGAGTGACTCTGGGGTCAGGAAGCCGCCCACTGGCAATGAAACCAGATGTGGATTTCGCTCAAGATCTTTGTTGGGTAGCCAGAGCAGCAAATCATTGAATTGCGCGGCACCGGCGCAAACTGCGACACCTTGCTCAATGAACTCATCCAAGGTGATGACCTTGAGCAGCTTTGGTTCATTCAGGTGTTGAATTTCGAAGTGGGTATCTTTGCGCAACATCGTCCTTAGCCCCTGTAGCCTGGGAAGGAAGCATCGCTATATGAGCGCCTGTTCAACCAGGACAGCAGTACCCTTTGAACGTTGTCATCTCCGTCGCGAAGCAAGGCGAACAAGTGCTTTAACAGCCCCATGTTCTTCTTGCAGAAACTGCTGAACAACCGATGTCCGATCGGATCACCTTGGCGGGCATAATGTTCGACCGGGTCTGCCCCGCAGTAGGGAACCAATGCGCAATCCGAACAGCCCGGCAATGCCTCCGCGACGCCACTGGCAAGTAGCGCCTCCATAACGGGTGAGGCCAAAAGTTCTGACAAGGGTTGCTGGACTGTGCCCAACCTTAAACCGTCTTCGCCCATCTCCAGCAGCATCCGAGCCTCGTCCGACGGGTAGACGTAACCGTCATAGTTGTAGACCAGCGCCGCTGTACCCGCGCCGGCGGGGGAGCGCAGGTCGACATAGCCGGATGAGAAGGGCGTCAGGATATTTTTCAGCAGCAAGCTGGTGTAGCTTTCCGACAGGTAGGTCCCTTGCTGGTTGATCTTCAGCAGATAGGTCAGAGCCTTCGTGTAGAAGGTCAGGTACTGCTCAATCGGATAGTCAAGGCGATGTGCACTCTTGGAGGCAAACCCGTAAGGGCTGAGCGGTCGAAGTGAAATGCTGGAAAAGCCCTGCTTTACATACTCGTCGATGATAGCTTCAGGCTGTTCAAGGCTTCGAGAGGTCAACGTTGTCAGCGCGGAGACTGCGTCGTGTCCAAGATGCTCGCGGACCCGTTTGATGCCTTCCACGGTGCGCTCGTAAGAGTCCCGTGAAGGCGTCGGGCGGTTGGCATTGTGCAAGGGCGCCGGTCCATCGAGGGAAGTCGAGAACTGGATGCTGTGCTGTTTTGCGAAGTCGAGTATTTCGTCCGTCAGGTGGTGCAGCGTTGTGGTTATGACGAACTGAATATCCCGTTGCTCGACCAGGTTTCGTGCAGCTACCCATTCGACAATCTGGCGTACACGTTCGAAGGCCAGAAGTGGCTCGCCGCCCTGGAACTCTACCGTCAGGGCGGGAGCGTTCGATTCGAACAAGCGATCAACGGCAGCGAGTGCATCCGCTTCCGATAGGTCATGGCCCGAGCCACCCAGCGGTGCGCGCGAAACTTGGCAATACTGGCAGGTGTGGTTGCAGCGTAGCGTTACAACGAACAAGTGCAGGGCTGGGCCCTGGAAAAGAAAGTCCTTGCGGCTGCGATATTGCGCCGCCATTTCGGGAAAAGGATCGTGGCGTGTCGGTTCGTAGATGAAATGGCGAGCTAGCAGGTCCTTGTAAAAAGGTGTGCCTGCTTCTATGTCGAAGTAACTGAGGGCCCGCAACTGCGCGTCGTCCACGTGCAGATACTCGCCGGTATCGGAGGTGAGCAAAATGTCGCGGTCATTTGCGGTGTCCAGGCGCATGAAGCGAAAGGGCAGCAGACGGTAGCCGTTAGCGTCGGTCGCAATCAGTGTCACCGCGAAACTCCGCATCCAGCAAACGCTGCCCGAGCCAATACCTCACGCAACCCAGCTGTCTCACGGTTGATGTGATCACGTAGGGTAAAGTCATTTAAATGCTGGAGAATCAGCGAATGTGCCTGCTCCTGAGACAGCATGACTTTCGTTTTAGCAGGGTAGGCAGTGAGGCTGATCTGGTCAGCTTCAATGCCGATCTGAATCGCGACTGTGTCAGCCAAGGCGTAAGCGGTTCGTTGCACCACGCTGAGCGAATAGGCTGCGCTGTCGAGTTTCAGAATGACTGGCCATGTCATTGGAACCGGTCCTTCAAATCCGTTGGGAACGTGTGGATTTTGCCGGCTAACGAGGCATAGTGCCATCATATTTTTTTACATTTGCATACATTCAGTCAGGATTTTGATGGGTGGTATGGGAAAAATGATGAGAGTGGGAACCGTTTTATGAAAGCTTCCCAGCCCATGGATGATTCTCAGGATGTCGGTGGTAGTTCATGCTCAAAGGGCAGGTTCGGGCCTGTTCGGGAGCAGGTGATCGCTGCGGCATGGATTGCGAAGGCGAGGATTGCATCGATAGTTTTGTGGGGGAGCTTCGCCACACCGGCTGGGCTGTTTGCTCCGAGGCGTGCGAGGTAGGCGAGCACGGCGGCTTGGAAGGTGTCACCGGCGCCGACGGTGTCGCTTACTGGCAACGAGGTATCTGCTGGGCGCTGCCATGAGCCATGTGCGCAATGCACGCTGGCTCCATCTGCTCCATGGGTGATGAAAACCAGTCGGCAGCGCTCGTTGAGCCAGCCACGGGCCACGTCACGAGGCTCCCGGCCTGGGTAGAGCAAGGCGATGTCTTCCTCACTGGCCTTGATCACATGCGCATGCCCGGCAAACGCCTCCACCTGCCGCCGCCACAGCGCCACATCCGGCAGCGGATTAAGCCGCACATTCGGATCAAGGCTGATCAAGCGCCGGTCCCGCTCGCGCTTCACCAGCGCCATCAGCGTATCGGCCACGGGCTGCACCACCAGGGTGTACGAGCCCACATGCAACCCCCGCACACGCTCATCCAGCACCGGCAGATGCTCCAGCATCACCTGCCGATCCGCACACCCTTCACCGCGAAACTGATACTGCGCCGAGCCATTGGCATCCAGCCCGACCATGGCCAAGGTGGTCGGTGCACCGCTGGTTACCACATAGCGGCAGTCCACCCGTTCCTCTTCCAGTACCCGGCGCAGCCGGGCACCGAGGTAGTCGCTGGACAACCCGCCGAACAACGCTGATTCCACGCCCAGCCGGCGCAGGCCGACGGCCACGTTGAACGGCGACCCGCCGGCAATCGCGGTAAACCCCAGCTCGCTGCTGCGGCTGCTGTTTTCCAGGCTGAACACATCGAACAGGGCCTCGCCACACACCAGATACATGCAGTTCTCCAGAACGATAGACAAGGGAAGGATACCCGCACTCAGCGTGCAGGCAGTTGCTCCCGATAGCGTTGATAGGCGACCTCGTACTCGGCCTGTTGCGCCGGGCGGGGCAGGGTTCGGGTGCTTTCGTCGAGGGCGACGCAGCGTTCGCACAGGGCTTCGAGGCTGTCGCCCTGGCCCAGCTGGCGGCCGAGGCTCCAGGCGGCCTGGATCGCGGCGCCCAGGGCGGCGGCTTCGGTCTGTTGGGGGCATACCACCGGCAGGCCGAGCAGGTCGGCCAGTATCTGGCGCCAAAGCGGGCTTTTCGCCGCGCCGCCGACCAGGCGGATTTCGCTGCCTTGCAGGCCGCTGGCAAGCAGCAGGTCGAGGCCGTAGCGCAGGCTGAAGCAGGTGCCTTCGAGCACGGCGCGGCAGAGGTTGGCGCGGGTCAGGTTGGCGCTGGTCATGCCGTGCAGGCTGGCGCTGGCTTCGGGCAGCGCGGGCACGCGCTCGCCGTCGAAGAAGGGCAGCATCAGCAGGCCGTCGGCGCCGATCGGGGCTTGGGTGGCGAGCTCGGTGAAACGGTCGAGGTTGAGTTCCAGCAGGTCGCGCACCAGGGCGCAGGCGCTGGTGAGGTTCATGGTGCAGATCAATGGCAGCCAGCCGCCGCTGGAGGTGCAGAAGGTCGCAACTTCGCCCTGGGCGCCGACGTGGGGCTGGTCGGCATGGGCGGCCAAGGTGCCGGAGGTGCCGAGGCTCAGGGTGATCATGCCGGGGGCGATATTACCGGTGCCGATGGCGCCGAGCATGTTGTCGCCGCCGCCAGTGGCTACCAAAGTCTGTGGGCTCAGGCCGAGGGCAGTGGCGGCCTGCGCGCGCAGGGTGCCGATGCAATCGCCGGATTCGACTAGCTCAGGCAGCGCAGCCAAAAGACGCTCGCCGGGCTCGATGTGCTGAAGCACATCAGTCGCCCAGGCGCGGCGGCGCACATCGTAGTAGCCGGTGCCGGAGGCGTCGCCGGGCTCAGTGCAGGCGCGACCGGTCAGCCAGTAATTCAGGTAGTCGTGGGGCAGCAGGATATGGGCGAGGCGGGCGAACAGTTCGGGATGTTGGCGCTTGGTCCACAGCAACTTGGACACCGTATAGCCCGGCGCGATCACCAGCCCGAGGCGTTCAAGCGAGCCCTGGGCGCCGCCGAGTGCATCGAGCAACTCCGCGTTCTCAGGCGCGCTTTCGGTGTCGCACCAGAGCTTGGCCGGGCGCAGCACCTGGCCTTGGGCGTCGAGCAGCACCAGGCCGTGTTGCTGGCCGGACACCGCCAGTGCGCGAATGGCCTGGCCATCCACACCGGCATCGTGCAACGCAGCGGACACCGCCGTGCGCAGGGCTTGCAGCCAGTCGGCCGGATCCTGCTCGCGCCGGCCATCGCGACCTTGGGGCGGCGCATGGGCGGCACTGCCCAGGCCCAGCACCTGGCCGCTGCCGGCGTCCAGCACCAGGGCCTTGGTGCCCTGGGTGCCGCAGTCGATGCCGAGGAACAGTCCGTCCATTTCGAAAGCCTCCGTGTCAGTCGCCGAGGACCTGGCGCAGGGTTTCACTCACGCCGACTTCGCGCAAGCTGTCGTACAGGCGCTCGAAGGCGCTGACGAAGGCTTTGGACGCGGGGATCGCCGTGCCGAAGATCGCCTCGTCGCCGAGCACCCGGGCAGCCAGGCCGTCGCGCTGCGCCACCCGGGCCTGGCAGTCGGCGGCGCGGGGGTCGGGGATGCTGTAGCGGGTGCCGCGCTCGTCTTCGCCGCGCAGGTACAGGGCCCAGGCGGCCACCACCAGGGCCACGCGCTCCAGGGGCTTGCCGTCGGCGATCAGGCGGTTGGCGGTGGGCACGATGAACTTGGGGAATTTCGACGAGCCGTCGGAGCACACGCGCTCCAGCTGGTCGGCGATGGCGCGGTTGGCGAAGCGTTCGGTGAGGCTGTGCTTGTAGCGCGTCAGGTCGATGCCCGGTACCGGGGCCAGTTGCGGGGTCACGTCCTGGTCCATGAAGGTGCGCATGTAGCGACGCAGTAGCGGGTCGGCGAGGGTTTCGTGGACGAAGCGGTAGCCTTGCAGAAAGCCCAGGTAGGTGAGGGCCAGGTGGCTGCCATTGAGCAGCTTGATCTTCATTTCTTCATAGGGCGTGACGTCGTCGGTGAACTGCACGCCGACCTGCTCCCAGGCCGGGCGGCCGGCGACGAACTTGTCTTCCACCACCCATTGCAAAAACGGCTCGCACACCACCGGCCAGGCATCGTCGACGCCGTGGCGCTCGAGCAACTGCTGGCGGTGGGTGGGGCTGGTCATCGGGGTGATGCGGTCGACCATGGCATTGGGGAAGCTGACGTGGCCGTCGATCCAGCGGGCCAGGTCGTGGTTCTGCAGGTGGGCGAAGGCCAGCAGGGCCTTGCGGGCGACGTCGCCGTTGTGCGGGAGGTTGTCGCAGGACATCACCGTGAAGGGGCCGATGCCGGCCTCGCGGCGGCGGCGCAGGGCTTCGCAGAGGAAGCCGAACACGCTCTGCGGGGCTTGCGGGTTGGCCAGGTCGTGCTGGATCTGCGGCAGGTCGGCGCGGAATTCACCGGTGCTGTCGTCGATGCAGTAGCCGCCTTCAGTGATGGTCAGCGAGACGATGCGGATGTTGGGTTCGGCAAGCTTGGCCAGCAGCGCTTCGGCGCCGTCCTCGGCCAGCAGCATGCCGTTGATCGCGGCTATCACGCGGACCTGGGTGTCGGGTTGGTCGCCCAGTTCGAACAGGGTGTAGAGGTGGTCTTGCGCGGCCAGGGCATCGCGCATGGCGCGGTCTTCGCGGCGCAGGCCGGCGCCGCAGATGGCCCAGTCGAGGCCTTCGCCCAGGTTCATCAGGGCGTCGGTGTAGGCGGCCTGGTGGGCGCGGTGGAAGCCGCCGACGCCGATGTGCACGATGCCCTGGCGCAATTGGCTTGGGTCGTAGCTGGGGCGGGCGACCGCCAGGCGGGGGAGGTTGTGTTGGTTGAGTTTCATCCTGAAGGTCCTTAGGCCGCCTGCTGCAGGCGCTTGTCGAGGGCTTGGCCGTTGCTGTCGAACAGGTGGCAGTGGGTGGGGTCGAAGGTCAGCTCCAGGGCCTCGCCGAAGGTTGGCGCAAAGTCCCCGCGCACGCGCACGGTGAGCATCTCGCCGGACGCGGCGCGCACATGGCAATAGCTGTCGCTGCCCAGCCGCTCGCTGACATCGGCGGTCACCTGCAGCGACCCCGGCGCACCCTGGCACACCGGGCTGATGCTCAGGTGCTCGGGCCTGATCCCCAGGGTCACCTGGCTGCCGGTGTGCAGCTCGCCCGCGCACAGCGGCAGGGCGATGCGCGCACCACATTCGAGGGCCACCTCGCACTGGTTGCCCTGGTTCCGGCTCAGGTGGCCACGCAGGAAGCCCATCTTCGGCGTGCCGAGAAACCCTGCGACAAACAGGTTGGCCGGATGGTGGTACAGCTCCAGCGGCGAGCCCACTTGCTCGACGCGCCCGCCGTTGAGCACCACCACCTTGTCGGCCAGGGTCATGGCCTCGACCTGGTCGTGGGTCACGTAGATCATCGTCGCGGCCAGCTCCTGGTGCAGACGCGCCAGCTCCAGGCGCATCTGCACGCGCAGGGCGGCGTCGAGGTTGGACAGCGGCTCGTCGAACAGGAAGATCTTCGGGTTGCGCACGATGGCGCGGCCGATCGCCACCCGCTGGCGCTGGCCGCCGGAGAGCTGGCGCGGCTTGCGTTCGAGCAGCGGTTGCAGCTCGAGGATGCGCGCGGCGTTGTCGACCTTGGCGGTGACCTCGTGCTTGGCGACGCCGGCCAGGTCCAGGGCGAACGACAGGTTCTTGCGCACGGTCATGTGCGGGTACAGGGCGTAGGTCTGGAACACCATGGCCAGGTCGCGCTTGGCCGGGGCGGTGTCGGTGATGTCGGCGCCGTCGAGGGTGATGCTGCCGCTGCTGACCTCCTCGAGGCCGGCGATCAGGCGCAGCAGGGTGGACTTGCCGCAGCCGGAGGGGCCGACGAACACCACGAACTCGCGGTCGCGCACGTCCAGGTCGATGCCCTTGATGATGGCGTGGCCATCGAAGCCTTTGTGCAGGTTGCGGATTTTCAGGTCAGCCATGGCTAGTCACCTCTGTGGTGGCCGGTTGATTGAATGAGGGTCTGTGGGGATCACTGGCTTGCAAAGGGGCCGCTTTGCGGCCCATCGCTGGCAAGCCAGCTCCCACAAGGGAATTGCGAAGCCAGGTCATTTCACGGCACCGAAGGAGAGCCCGCGCACCAGCTGCTTCTGGCTGATCCAGCCAAAGATCAGGATCGGCGCGCAGGCCAGAGTCGAGACGGCCGAGAGCTTGGCCCAGAACAGCCCTTCGGGGCTCGAGTAGGAGGCCACCAGCGCGGTCAGCGGGGCGGCGGCGGACGAGGTCAGGTTGAGCGACCAGAACGCCTCGTTCCAGCACAGGATCAACGACAGCAGCAGGGTCGAGGCCAGCCCGCCGCGGGCGATCGGCAGCAGCACGCGGACGATCTCCTGCCAGGTGCCGGCGCCATCCAGGCGCGCAGCTTCAAGGATGTCCACGGGGATGTCCTTGAAGTAGGTGTACACCATCCACACCACGATCGGCAGGTTGATCAGGGTGTAGACGATGACCAGCGCCAGGCGCGAATCGAGCAGGCCAAACTGCTTGGCCAGCAGGTAGATCGGCATCAAGACGCCCACCGGCGGCAACATCTTGGTCGACAGCATCCACAGCAGCGTGCGCTTGGTGTGGCGGGTTTCAAAAAAGGCCATCGAGTAGGCGGCCGGCACGGCGATAAGCATGCACAGCAGGGTCGCCGAGAACGAGATCAGTACCGAGTTCCAGGCGTAGGCGAAGTAGTCGCTGCGCTCGTTGATGTGCAGGTAGTTCTCCAGCGTCGGCGCGAAGATGAACTGCGGCGGCGTGGCGAAGGCATCCAGCTCGGTCTTGAAGCTGGTCAGCAGCATCCAGAAAATCGGGAAGAAGATCACCAGGGCGATGGCCCAGCACAGCAGGCCGAGCAGGGCGTTCTTCAGGGTGCGGGTTTGCTTGAGTGTCAGCATGGCGGGCTCCTCAGCTGCGCGCGGTGAGGTTCTTGCCGATCATGCGGACCAGCACGATGGCGGCGATATTGGCGATCAGCACGGCGATCAGGCCACCGGCCGAGGCCATGCCGACGTCGAACTGCAGCAGCGCCTGGTTGTAGATCAGGTAGGCGAGGTTGGTGGACTCGTATCCGGGGCCGCCGCTGGTGGTGGTGAAGATTTCGGCGAATACCGACAGCAGGAAGATGGTCTCGATCATCACCACCACGGCGATGGGCCGCGCCAGGTGCGGCAGGGTCAGGTGCCAGAAGATCGCCAAGGGGCCTGCGCCATCCAGGCGCGCGGCTTCCTTCTGTTCCAGATCCTGCGACTGCATGGAGGTCATCAGGATCAGGATGGCGAACGGTAGCCACTGCCAGGAGACGATCAGGATGATCGACAGCAGCGGGTAGTGCGCCAGCCAGTCCACCGGTTGCGCGCCAAACAGGCGCCACACGGCGGCGAGGATGCCCGACACCGGGTGGAAGATCAGGTTCTTCCACAGCAGCGCGCTGACCGTGGGCATGATGAAGAACGGCGAGATCAGCAGCACCCGCACCACGCCGCGGCCCCAGAACTCGCCGGCCTCCAGCAGCGCGGCAATGAGCACGCCGAGCACCACGCTGATCGCCAGCACGCTGCCGACCAGGGTCAGGGTATTCAGGGCGCCGGGCATGAAGCCGGCGTCGGTGACGAAGAAGGCGAAGTTCTCCAGGCCCACGAACTGGTTTTCGCCCGGGTACAGCAGGTTGTAGCGGATCAGCGAGAAATACAGGGTCATGCCCAGGGGCACGATCATCCACAACAGCAGCAGCGCCACCGAAGGGCTGACCAGGAACCAGCCGGGGCCGACGCGGCGTTTGCCGGGGCGTGCGGTGGCGAGGCTCGGGGTGTCGAGGGCCGATGTGTTCATGGCGACTCCGTGTGCAGCAAAAAGGGGCGGTCACCGCGCCGGGGTTCGGCGCGGTCGGGGGACGCTGCGGGCTACTTGGGGTAACCGGCGCGCTTCATCTCGCGTTCGGTGGACTGCTGGGCCGAGGCCAGCACCTGGTCCACTTTCATCTGCCCGGTCAGCGCGGCGGCGAACAGTTTGCCGACCTGGGTGCCGATGGCCTGGAACTCGGGGATGGTCACCAGCTGGATGCCCACGTAGGGCACGGGCTTGAGGGTGGGGTGGTTGGGGTCGACGCGCTTGAGCGATTCGAGGGTGACCTTGGCGAATGGCGCGGCGGCCAGGTACGCGTCGTTGTAGGTCGAGGCGCGGGTGCCGGGCGGCACGTTGGCCACGCCTTCTTTCTCGGCCACCAGCTTGCCGTAGGCCTCGGAGGTGGCCCAGGTGGCGAACGTCCTGGCGGCGTCCTTGGATTTGGAACTGGTGGGGATCGCCAGTGCCCAGGAATACAGCCAGGTGGCGCCCTTGTCGGTGACTTCCTTGGGCGCGAAGGTGAAGCCGACCTGGTCGGCGACCTTGCTCTGGGTCTTGTCGGTGACGAACGAGCCGGCGACGCTGGCGTCGACCCACATCGCGCACTTGCCGCTGTTGAACAGCGCGAGGTTTTCGTTGAAACCGTTGCTGGAGGCGCCGGGCGGGCCGTATTGCTTGAGGGTGTTCACATAGAAATTCAGGGCGTTCTTCCACTCGCTGCCGCTGAACTCGGGTTTCCATTGCTCATCGAACCAGCGTGCGCCGAAGGCATTGGCCACGGTGCCGATCAGCGCCATGTTCTCGCCCCAGCCGGCCTTGCCGCGCAGGCAGATGCCGTACTGCCCCTGATCGGGTTGGTTGAGCTTGGCGGCGAACTCGCCGAGCTGGGTCCAGGTGGGTTGCTCGGGCATGCTCAGCCCGGCTTGCTCGAACAGGTCCTTGCGGTAGTAGGTGATCGAGGCTTCGGCATAGAAGGGCAGGGCGTACAGCGTGCCATTGGCCGACAGGCCGTTGCGTACCGAGGGGAACACGTCGTCGAGGTTGTAGTCGGCGGGCAGGTCGGTCATCGGCGCCAGCCAGCCCTTGGCACCCCACAGCGCGGCTTCGTACATGCCGATGGTCAGCACGTCGAACTGGCCGCCCTGGGTGGCGATATCGGTGGTCAGGCGCTGGCGCAGCACGTTCTCTTCGAGTACCACCCACTTGAGCTGGATGTCCGGGTGCTGCTGCTCGAACACCTTGGCCAGGCGCTGCATGCGGATCATGTCGTTGTTGTTGACCGTGGCGATGGTCAGGGTGTCGGCGGCCTGGGCATGCAGCGGCAGGCTGAGGCAGGCGGCGGCCAGGCAGGCCTTGATCGAGTCGTTCATCAGTGAACTCCCTTATTGTTTTTGTATCGCTCGGCGCTGATTACACCCGTGCACGGCGATGCCGACAAAGCCTTGCCTGCACCTTGGCTGATACTTTTTTGCAGTGCTTGAACAGGGGCCGCTGCGCGCCCCATCGCCGACAAGCCGGCTCCCACGGGGATGGCGCTGGCTTGAAGGCGCTGCGGTCGGGATGGGAGCCGGCTTGCCGGCGATGGGCTGCAAAGCAGCCCCAAGGCTCAGCCGCGGTTCTGCTCGGTCAGGCGCTGGGTCACCAGGCTGCGGTAGTCCGAAGGGGTCATGCCCTTGAGTTGCAGAAAGCGCCGGTTGAAGTTCGACAAGTTGCTGAAGCCCGATTCGAAGCACACCTCGGTCACCGGCAGTTCGCCCTTGGCCAGCAGCTCGCACGATTTGCTCACCCGCAGCCGGTTGACGAACTCGACGAAGCCGCGCCCGGCGGCCTGCTTGACGAACCGCGAGAAGTAGGTCGGCGTCATGCCCAGGTGCTCGGCCACCTCGTTCTGGCTCAGGTCCTGGGCGTAGTGCTGGAAGATGTAGTCCACCGCCCGGTTGATACGCTCGACATTGTGTTCGTCTGCCAGTTGCGAAGAGGTGACGGTGGACAGCAGTTGGTAGTCATCGCAGGCGGCGAGCTGTTCCATGAGGATAAAAAAGTATCCCAGGCGGGTCATGCCGCGGCTGTCGGCGATACGTTGCAGCAGCTGGCGGCTCTCGTTTATCAGTGCCGGGTCGCGGAACTCGATGCCATAGCGCGCCCGGGCCAGCAGCGGGGCCAGCTGGGTGAGCTCGGCGAACACCTGGCTGCCATCCTCGAGTACCTCGTCGGTGAAGTTGACCAGCATGTCGCGCTTGCCCACCACTTCGTCGGGGCCGACCTGGCTGATCCAGTTGTGCGGCAGGTTGGGGCCGGTGAGGAACAGGGTGTCGGGAGCGAAGTTGCCGATGTAGTCGCCGATGAACACCTTGCCGGCGCTGGCGACGATCAGGTGCAGCTCGTATTCCTTGTGGAAATGCCAGCGCACCAGCGGGCTGGGGAAGCCATGCTGGCGGTAGATCAGCGAGGCGCCTTCATGGTCGTCCATCAGTTCGTAGGACGGGTCGGTGACTTTGCTTGTTCTGGGCATGGCAGTGGCTGGGCCTGGCGGGGCGAGGTGACATCCTAGCCTGAAGTGGCGGAGCAGGGCAGAGCAGAAAGCTGAAGGCGTATGCGCTGCGACCGTCCCATGCGGGTGCTTGTTCAAGGCGGATTTTGTAGGTCCTACAGCCATTCTTCCGCTGTTCGTGTAGTCCATTTCCTAAAGGTAGCTTTTCCACCTGTCGGGCCGTTGTAGCGAGTGGGTAGGCCCTTTAGTCTCGCCCTGCTCGTCGTGTTTCGCCGTTCGGGGTTGGCCGGGCCTTTGGGCAGAGCACCGTGCAAGGATCGCGCGGTTTGGCCCGTTGGCGCCAGACGATGAAACGCGGCGGGCTCTTTCATTTTTTCGGGGGTGGGGTCATGGACAAGGACGAACAAGCAAAGGGCAAAGACGTACTGAACATCGTTAGCCTGGTTGGCCGTACCCGGCGTCGGTCGGTACGCGACTGGGTGCAGGCTGTACCGGGGTTGCCGACGGCCGAGGTGTTGCAGGAAACGTCGATCATTCTGGGCTGCATCACCGCGCTCACGCAGCAGGCGTTGAGCAAGCCGAAAGAGGCGCAGACGCTTATGCGGGCAACGTATTACCTCAGCGGGATCGCCAAGGCGATGATTGATGGGCAGCTGCCGGTGAGCGAGGGGAAGGGCGACAGTTGAGCCGCGCTGTCAGCGCAATAGCCGCTTTCGAGCAGTCGAAAGCGGCTAACTGTTTGGCGGCAGGTGTGGCGATCAACCGTGCAATCAACTCAGCCCGGCTAACCGTTTGATCTGCTCGGCAAAGTCTTTCTCGGCAATCTTCACCTCCACCAGTACTGGCCGCTGCACAACCATCAGCAACTGCGGCAGCAAGCGTTCCAGCTCGTCCACCGTTTCCACCCGATACCCCAGCGCGCCATAGCCGCAGGCCAGCGCTGTATAGTCCAGCGCGGGCAAGGTGTCGAACGGCGCGAATTCACCTTCTGGCGTGAACGCATCAGGGTCGACGAAGGCCTGCTCGATCGCATACACCTGGTTGCTCATCACGAACACCACCGCATTGACCTTGTTGCGCGCCAGTGCTGCCAGCGACTGGCTGACCATCATGAACCCGCCATCGCCGGCCACTACCACCGGGCGCCGGCCGCTGCCCAGCGCCACGCCAAGGGCGCAGCCGGTCTCGTGGCCGAGCGAGCCCCAGATGGCATCGGAGATGAAACTGCCGCGGGGCATGCCGTTGATGTTGCTGGCCACATACAGCGACGAGCTTTCACCGAGGATCAGCGTGCTGGTCTGCCACAGGCGATGCTCGTGGGCGAAATTCACCAGGCTGTCGAAAAAGCTCGCATAACTCAGCGCGCTGGGCACCGCGCCGCTGCCCAGCAGCGGGCGCGAGGCGGCCAGGGCGGTGCCAGGGCGGGGGAACTGAGTATCCACCTTCAGGGCCTTGAGCAGGGCCTCGACATAGTCGGGCAGGCGCACGTTGGGGTAGTAGTCGGCGCCGGCGCGGGCCAGTTCGCAGTTGACCTGGACGATTTCGCCATAGCGGGCCTTGAGCAGGTCCAGGTAGTCGTCGGTGAAGATCACGCCAATGGCCAGGATGCAGTCGCAGGCATCCACCCGGGCCGAGGTTTCCGGGCGGGAGGCGGGGCCGGCATAGGTGCCGATGAATGGCGCCTGGCTTTCGTCGAGCACGGTCTTGGCGTCGAGGGTGGTGGAGAAGGGCAGGCCGCAACTGTCGATCAGGCGTTGCACGGCGTCCTGCAAACCGTAGCGAATGATCTCCACCCCCAGCAGCACCAGCGGCTGGCGCGCTGTGGCCAGGCGTTGCACGCTGGCCTCGACCAGGCTTTGCAAAGCCTGGGGGTTGGACGGGCGCGGGGCGGGGGTCAATTGGCCGTGGGGGCGACTGACCTCGGCGCCCCAGATGTCCTGATAGGCCTCCAGGTAGATGGGCTGGCGGTGGGTGAGCGCCGCGATCAGCGCGTTGTCGATCTGCCACGGCGCGCGGTGCGGATCGGACAGGATCTCGCAGGCCACGGTCACCTGCTCCAGCACGTTGCGGTCGGCCTCGAAGTTGCCGGTGGAGTGGTGGAACAACACGTTCTGGGCATTGGCCTTGAGGCGGTCGCTGGTGGAGGGGCTGGCGGAGATCACCACCACCGGGTTGCGCTCCACGTAGGCCCCGGCGATGGCGTTAACCGCGCTGAAAGTGCCCACCCCGTACTGCAGCGACACCGCGCCCAGGCCGTGCACCCGGGCGTAGCCGTCAGCGCTGTAGGCGGCGCCCATCTCGTAGATTTCGCCCACGGCATCGATGCCGTCGAAGGCGTCCAGCGCGCTCATGAACCTGGAACAGTAATCGCCCGGCACCTGGAATACCTTGTCCAGGCCCAGCTCCTTGAGCCGGGTCAGCAGGTAGTCGGCCACGGTAAAAGTGCTCATGGCTTGACCCCCGCGCAGATGGCCTGGGTGATGGCTTCGAGCACCTGCGGCGCCTGGCTGGGCATGGGCGGGGTGGCGTAGTCGATCTCTTCCGGTGCCGGGGTCGGCAGCAGCTGGTAGTTGGCTGGCAGCCAGTTGGGGCGCGGCAGTTCGAAGAACTCCTGCAAGGCGGACTCGGCGGTGGTCAGCGCGCCCTCGACCCAACCCTGGCCATAGGAATACGCCTCGCCGACGATGAACACCTGCTGGTCCTTAACCGGGTGGCGCATCTTCTGGATGATCAGGTCCAGGCGGTAGTTGGCCTTCCACTCGTGCCAGCCGCCACCGTAGGGGTCGGCGTCCCAGGCGTGGTACACGGCACTGTAGGGGGCCGGCAGCTCGACCTGGGCGTGCAGCTGGGTGACCTGGCGCTGGGCGATGCGCACCATCTCGTCGCTGATCTGGAACTGCGTGCGCGGCACCACCGCGTCATTGGCGATGCGCCCTTCGAGGCTGCGCGGGGTGTAGCCGGTGAATTCGGGGCCGTCTTCGAGTCCTTTCCAGAACGGCACGGTGCCGATGTCGTTGTAGGAGGCCATCAGCAGCGAGTTGAAGGTGTTTTCGCCACCGGCCTGATCGCACTCGGTGCCCATGTAGTAGCACTGGCGGATCGGCAGGTCGGTGACCGAACGCCCGGCCACCAGGCCCAGGTTGCGCCACCAGGGTTGCTCATAGGCCAGGAACAGCTTGAACGCCGACTGCACCAGCACCGAGCCGAGGTTGTCCTTGAGCCACGGGTCGTCGAACAGCGGCGAGTCGATCAGCTCCAGCGCGCGGCGCGGCAGGGCGAGGATCACCTGGCGGGCGTGGACGATGTCCTCGCCTTCGAGGTCGTGGGTCTTGCCGTTGACGGTCTCGGTGTGGCGCAGGTGCAGGCGGTAGGGGTACTCGGTGTCATCGCTGTAGCTCAGGGCGGCCAGGCGGCGGTTCATCTGGATGCGCTGGTCGGCGGGCACCAGGCCGCCGGCCTGTTCGCTGAAGCGCTGGGCCAGGGTCAGCGGCAGGCTCTGGAAGCCATCCTTGAGCGTGCGGAACACGGTGGCGTCGCTGTATTCGGTGGCGGGCAGCTGGGTCACGGCGCTGGCGTTGGCGACGTTGGCCTCGTAGCCGCCGGCGTCCTTCATGAACTGGTAGCCCTCGTTGCTCAGCACGCGGTAGAGCAGGTCCCAGAAACCGTAGCGCCAGATCGGCTTGCCGAATACCTGTACCTGCATCTGCTCGGCCAGGCTCAGCTTGTCGAACCCGGGATAGATGCTGTTCATCACGTTGACCTGGAGGTCTTCGGGGTTGTAGCCGCGCTCGGTCCAGCCCAGGTCGTAGGGAATCTTGTGCGGCGCCTCGACGAAATCGCGGAAACGGAAGCGCTGGCCGCGCAGGTAGAACAGGTTGTCCTGGGCGCCGATGGGCGCGTCTTTGGGCAGTTCGTTGCCCATGGGGAAGTCCTTGCTCGGCAGGCCCAGGTGCTGCACCAGGGTGTCGACCATGACATGGCCGTCGGCGCCGGGCATGTACCGCATGCCGCCCACCTCGGCGACCACGTTGGGCAGGCCGGGCAGCTTGACGCTGAACAGCCGCCCGCCGATGCGGTCGCCATATTCGAACAACTGGATACGCAGGCTGTCGCCGTGGGCCTGTTGCAGGCGCCAGGCGCTGTAGGTACCGGAGACACCGCCGCCGATGATGGCGACGTCCAAGGGTTGGGGCTGGCTCATCGCAAATTCCCTTTTGTTGTTGTGGGCAAGGAATCCATGTGACGAGCCAGTATTGTCGAGGTTTGGCGGAATGCCAGTTTGCCATCATCGAATTTTCAACGTGGTCCCGGCGCGGTTACAACGAGGTGTGCGGGGAACCCAGGCGATGGTGATCTCGACATAGCTGTCGTTGGCCTAGGCACTACGGTGGCGTGGTATCGTTTTGGCATTATTTGTTGCCAGAAGCCTGCCAAGGCATGCGATTTTGATGAGGAAGGTTATGGACGTGCTGGAAACGCTGTTGGTGGCAGCGGTCAGGGAGTGTTGGGGGGAGCAAGTCGACTTTGTTGGCGTTACCCGCGATGTACTGTCCTGCGTACTCGATCAGCGCGAGCTGTTCGAGGCGTTGCCTGAGCGTATGGCAGTTGAAGTAATTCCAATCGAACAATGTGGGCTGGACTCCCCCCGTACTCGTTCAATGGAAGAGTTTCATTCCTCCAAGGCGGTCCTGCTGTTCGATGGCCTTACGGCGGCGGCAGGTGGCAGAAGGTCCTATATCTACAAAAGCAAAGGGTTTCGAGTCTATCTGTTCGAGTCAGGTGAGGTCTGCACACTTACCCCCTATTGCAAGATAGATGATCGCGGTTTCTCGCTGGGCAACGAGCTCTGGGATATCCCCTGCGACTTTCATGTCCATATGCTGCGCACTGCTGAGCCAGTTGCGGATCTCTTCGAGATGATCAGCGAAAAAAAACCGGCCTTTCTACCTGATGCCCGCATAGGTCTTGGGTTGATCAAGATGATCACCAGCCTGCGCAGCAGGTTCCCCATCGATTACTGTCTGGAGTATGTGATTGTCCCGCCCGATGTCGATATCCTCTCTGGCTTTTCCCAGGGGATGAGGCGAGATCTGTGGGATGTGTGTCTCTCCCGCAGGTTCGAACGGGAGGCCGGGCATGAGGTGCAAACGCGAGCTATTGCTTTGCTCATGGAGGCCGGCATAAGCCCGCAGCCTGACCAGATCCTGGATTATTTGCAGAGAATCGGTAGGTCATCGTCTTGCGAAGATCTCCTCCAGCGCATGGATGAACTGAAACTTGCAGTCCTTGGTCGCATCGATCAACTCGCAGATGACTTGAGTGATCCGGATTTCTGGCAGCGGCTTGGCAGCGAGCAACGGCGGACGCACTCGGCGGTCGTCCGGCAGTTCCAGAACGCCCCCTGTGTACGGACCATGAATGATGTGGTGCATGAAATTCTTGAAGTATTCAAGACGCAGATTGAAGCGCATGGATTGTGGAAGGAGCTTTGGGACCGAGACAAGCCCAAGCCAGAAAGCAGTGTGCAAAATCTGTTCTTCAGCAGTGCCGTTAGCTTTTGCCGTGCGTACGGCCTGGATATTTCGCCTGAGTCGGACGGCGGAAGTGGGCCGGTTGATTTCAAGATCTCTGCCGGCTGGCACGACAAGGTCGTGGTCGAGTTCAAGCTGTCGACCAACACCAGTGTGGTGCATGGTTATGAGTGTCAGTTGGAGCGCTACAAGGATTCGGAAAACACCGAGCATGGGATTTTCGTGCTGGTGGATGTTGGGGAACTGGGTGGAAAGCTTGAGCGGGTCCGCTCGTTGCAATCTGCCAAGGGCGAAAGGGCATCCGATATTGTCTATGTCGATGCACGGCCCCGGGTGTCGGCCAGCAAGAAACGCTGAAAACCACACTGCCCCGCGCTTGCGAAAGTGCGGGGCGCCTGCCCATTGTGGCTTGATGTCAGCGCATTTCGGCTTCGAATTGCATCAACAGCCGCATTTTCTCCAGGACCGTGTCGATTACCACGCGTTCGTCGAAGCTTTCCAACTTCCATTCAAAACCGATCACGCGCCGGCCTTCGGTCCACGGCTGTCTTGTGGTATCCACGAACAGATGGCGACCGAACTCCATCTGACGTGTGTCGACATTGATCAGGTACACGCGGATGGTCGGTCGCAGTGGCGCCTGGCTGCCATCCAGGTAGAGCACCACATCCGACCACTCGACCCAGTCGTTGCAGGCGTAACGCAGCGCCGGTCCGTCCGCCCAGGGTTGCCGGCGGGTGTAGGTTTCGAAGCCGTCGATCTCGGCCTGCAAGTGGGCGATGATCTTGCTATCCAGCGCCTCGAGTGCCTGGTCACGCAGCTTGTTCAGGGCATTGATCTGCGGCAGGTGATCGAAGATGAAATCAATGCTCTCAGGGTTCATGTCACGCTCCACGGTGATGTTTTCCAGATGCAGCAGGAACTCGTCTGCCAGCACACGCCATTTGTTCAGCCGGCTGTGCTCGACGTTTTGCGACAGTGCTCTGCGCAGGGCGCCGAGCAGGTCGGCATAGCTGAGCCCTGTCCAACCATCGGCGACGTTGCTGCCCGACGGTGACAGCACCGCGAACAACACGCGCTTGTCGCGGCCACCCACCAATGTTTCGGCATAGAGTTCGTAATCGGCGAACGGGTTGACCTGAGCGTGGAAGATCTTGTTCTCGAGAATCAGCAGCCAGTCCTCACCTTGCAGCAGCAGGTCGATGCGCTTGCCATTGGTGGTGGTCACTTCACGTTGCGGAGGCAGGCGCAGGGTCGGCTCGGGAGGTGACTCTTTGCAGATGCAGCCTAGCAGGGCGCCGAGGAAGCAATCACCAAAACCATGGACCTGGTTGGGGTCGAGAAAGAATGCGAGCAGGTCAGTGGTGGGGTTTTCGTAGTAACCGCGCCCTCCGAGGGCAAAAATGCTTGGCTCATACGCCGGCTGGCGATGCCGTTCAGCCTCGGCAAGCAGGGTGCGTGCCTGATCCAGATCCATGGTGTCTCTCCGTGTGTTCCCCTTGCGGGGGTAGCAATGTCGGCGATACCGATGTGCCGTCGATTTCGGCAGCTAGGCACGCCCTTTCAACAGTGCTGCCAGGGCGACGGTGAGGCCAACGGCGGTCGCCATCGCAACCAGCATGGTAATGGCGACGCCCGTATGTTCGAGCAACCCCGCCATCGCCAGATAAAACGCAATCACCCCCACCGCCCCAATCGCATTGCCCCGCACCATCGCCGCCATCCCGGCGCGGCCGCCCTGGACATGGGCGAACACCACCAACGGCCAGGCAATCACCGGGATCGGCGCCAGCATCCCGCTGGTCGCCGGCCCCAGCCAACTGGCCAGGCTGGTGGTGAGCATCAGCAGCGCGGTGGCGGACACCATGCGCAAGGGGATCTCCCAATAACGGTGCCGAGGCCGGGCAAGCGTATCGGGCCTGGGCTCGCGGCCGCTGGCGCGGATCAGCACGCCGATCAGCAGCAGCGCCACGCCGACCGACAGGTACAACCCGCCCCAGTGGGTGAAGGCATAGGCCGCCAGGCCATAGAACAGGATCGCCAGCGATACCGCCGCAGCGATGCCGAGCTTGCGCGTGGCGAACAGGTAGAAGGTGTAGGTGGCCTGCACGGCCGCCAGTCCACCCAGCGCACCCGGCACCGCGCCCAGGGCGAAGGCCGTGCCTTGCTCCAGGCACAGAAAGGTCATCACCAGCGCCGAGGTGATTGGCAGGCCGGACAGCAAACCACCGAGCAGGCCGCCCCAGCGCCTTGAGGCGAGGGAGATGGCCCACATCAGCAGCGGGGTGACGAGGAGTTTCAGGTAGAAGAGGGTCATTGCGCGCGGTTCCGGTTCTGCAAGGGGGCGCCCGCCGTCGGCATTGGGTGGGGCGCGGGTGGATCAGCCGCGGCTGGCCTCCAGGGCCTGGGCAAGGTCGGCGATGATGTCGTCGCTGTGCTCGATACCTATCGACAGGCGCACCATGTCCCGTGGTACGCCGGCTTTTTCCAGCTCTTCATCGTTCAACTGGCGGTGGGTGGTGGAGGCAGGATGGCAGGCCAGCGACTTGGCGTCGCCGATATTCACCAGGCGCACCACCAATTGCAGCGCATCGATGAAGCGGGCCCCGGCCGCTTGGCCACCCTTGATGCCGAACGAGAGGATCGACGCCGGTTTGCCACTGGTATAGCGCTGGGCCAGGGCATGTTCGGGGTGGTCCGGCAGGCCTGCGTACTTCACCCAGGCCACCTGGTCGTGTTCCTGCAGGAAGCGGGCAACCTTGAACGCATTCTCGGTATGGCGCTCCATGCGCAGGGCCAGGGTCTCCAGGCCTTGCAGGATCAGGAAGGCATTGAACGGCGACAGCGCGGCGCCGGTGTTGCGCAGCGGCACCACGCGGCAGCGGCCGATGAAGGCGGCAGGGCCGAAAGCTTCGGTGTAGGTGACGCCGTGGTAGGACGGGTCGGGGGTATTGAGCAGGGCGAAACGTTGCTTGTGATCGGCCCAGGGGAATTTGCCCGAGTCGATGACGATGCCGCCGATGCTGGTGCCGTGGCCGCCGATGTACTTGGTCAGCGAGTGCACGACGATATCGGCGCCGTGTTCGAACGGGCGGCAGAGGATAGGCGTGGCCACGGTGTTGTCGACGATAAGCGGCACGCCGTGGCGGTGGGCGGCCTCCGCCAGCGCGGCAATATCGACGATGTTGCCGGCAGGGTTGCCGATGGACTCGCAGAACACCGCCTTGGTGCGATCATCAATCAGTGCCTCGAGGGCGGCGATGTCGTCGTGGGCGGCGAAGCGGGTGGTGATGCCCTGGCGCGGCAGGGTGTGCGCCAGCAGGTTGTAGGTACCGCCGTACAGCTTGGCCACCGAGACGATGTTGTCGCCGGCTTCTGCCACGGTCTGGATGGCGTAGGTGATGGCGGCCATGCCCGAGGCCACCGCAAGCGCACCCACCCCGCCTTCAAGGGCGGCCATGCGCTGTTCGAGCACATCGTTGGTGGGGTTCATGATGCGCGAGTAGATGTTCCCGGCCACCTTGAGGTCGAACAGGTCGGCCCCGTGCTGGGTGTCGTCGAAGGCGAACGAGGTGGTCTGGTAGATCGGCACGGCCACCGCCTTGGTGGTCGGGTCGGGGGTGAAGCCCGCGTGGATGGCGAGTGTTTCCAGCTTCATGCGGTCATTCCTTGAGCGTGGGGTGGAAGCGGACGAGCATGGAGTCATGGCGACACGGCGGTCAAGGGGCGAGCCTCCCGAGACCGCTGTCAGCGGTTGTCAGGCGGGCGCGTTGATCGTTACCGGCTGTCTGTTGAGCAGTGGCAGCCAATGCATGACATCCCGCAAGTGCAGGCGTGTAGACCAATCGTGGTAGTCGCCAATCACATAAAGCCGGCGTTTGGCGCGGGTAGCCGCCACGTTGAGCAGGTTTGGCTGTTCAACGGCCCAGTCGCGTGCACCGCGTTGCTCGCTGTTGCCGCCAAGCACGAGGATGACGACGGCGGCCTCCTTGCCTTGCATGGTGTGGATCGTGCCGTGCACCATCTTCTCTGGAAGGCGGCCCTTGAGCTGGTTGCGCACGTCCTGGAATGGCGTGATCACGGCGATATCAGAGCGCTTCACACCGTCGACATCGAGCTTGGCAAGCAGGCGTTCGAGCGCAATGCCTTCATTCTCTACCCAATTGCCACTTGAAGGGCCGGCCACATGAATCCACCCCGTGGGCAGGCTGGCGGGCGTTTCCTTGTCTGGGCTAGGGGTAAGCGTGCCGTATACCATGGCATTGTCGTAGGCGATGAGGTTGGCCAGATCAAACATAGGTTTGTCACAGCGGCGGTGCACCACCAGAGGTAGGCCTATCCAGCGCTTTCCAGCCCTGGGGCCGGCCATGCGTCCCCAAGACGTGCCGAGGTCGGCCAGGCCTTGGGCGCTGTAGCGATTGGGCAGCCAGTGCGCGTTCACCTGATACTTGTTGCGCATGTATTCAAGGACCGCGTCGGAAACAGTGACGATAGGCTTGAGCTGCAAGGGGTCGCCAACCAGTACCGCCCTGCGTGAGCGCCACAAGGCGCCGACCGTTGCCTGTGGCGTGGCCTGCCCGGCTTCATCCACCAGCAACCAGCCGATCTCGCCGCAGCCGAAGCTGCCGAACGAACGCGCGAAGGAAGCAAAAGTGCTGCTCAGTACCGGTACCAGCATGAACAGCGATGCCCAAGCGCAGCGCAGGGCGTTCGGTGACATCCCGGCGAAATGGCCGTTGCAGATCACGCTGGTAATGAAATCGAGGTTGGCCTTCAGGCGAGTGGGCTCGAGTTCGTAGAAAGTGCGGTGCAGCGCCAGCGCTTCGATGAACACGTTGGCCCTAGCCTGCCGCCAGCCGTCAAGCATCCAGGGTTCGCGCAGTTCGGTGCTGGCGCTGCGATCGAGTTCGCCACGCTCAAGCCAAGTCAGCAAGTGCCTGGCCTCGCCAGCAAGGGCAAGGCTGCGGGTAGTTTCGATCTGCGTGGTAGCCAGATCTATGGCTTGGGCGATGGCTTGTTCGTCCTGCGCCAGTTGTTGAGCCGCTGCGTCTCGGCGTGCGCACAGCTCTTGGACCTGGCGCTCGGCACTGGCGAATGCTTCGCGTGCCAGGGCGTGGCCGCTGTCCAGTAGCCGCTGTCGTGCGGCCCAGGCTCGACGGGCACCCCAGAAACTCAGCAGGCTGGCCAATAGGCCGGGTTTTTCTGCACTGTGTGCGGTAATCGCCTGCAGCGCCTGGCGCAATTGTTCACGGGCCGGTTGTAGCGTGCTGCTTTCGACTTCGCGTTGCCGATCGGAAAGCGAGCGAAGCGCTTCGACGTGAGTCTGGCGAGCCTGTTCAGCCTGTTTGACCTGCTGGCGGGCAGCGACTACGGCATCGATTTGTGTGAGTAACCTGTCGAGCTGGGCGCGAGCAGCCTGCTCCGCCTGAGTAGCCTGGCGATAGCGGGCAATAGCGCTCTGCCAGACCCTGGCTTTTTCGGTGGTCGTCAGTGCCTTGCTGCGCGGTATGCGCTCGTTCAACCAGGCTGTCATGCCCTGCACAGGAGGCAGCTCGGGAGAGGGGGGCTGTGGTGCAGGTGCGCTCGAAGCGCCGAGGCCATCCATGTCGTCGTTGTCGTCCTCAAGCTCTGCGGCTTCGACGGGGAGCCCCGCCTTCGACGTTTTTGCAGGGCGCCTGCCATCAAGAAGACGTTCCACGAACTGCTTGCGCTTGGCCTTGCTGCCCAGCGCGGCGGAGACCAGCCCCCAGGCTGGCTGGCCGCTGACTAGCCCTCCCAGTTCGCTGAAATACGCGGCTTGCGGCAGCCAGGAGGCATCGATCTTGTCCTGCTGTGGCAGCTCGAGCGTGATGTTCTCGACGGCGCCATTGTTCGAGGAGGCGACGACGATTTCGAACCCCAGCAGGTCTGGATGCAGCGCGTAGGTCGTTCGGCCGGTGCCTCCGTCGCTGGCTACCTCTCGGCCATCCTGCAGGAAGGCGTCGGAGGCTTTTTCGAATGACGCCAGTACGTCCGCTCGTTCGGTGACGACTGCTGCGATCAGGTCTCGCAACAGAGTGGTCTTGCCAGTGCCAGGCGGGCCATTGATCCCCATCAGCCCATGACTGTCTCCCAGGGTCTCGAGCAGGCTGTTGATCGCCACTTGTTGTGAGTGAACCAAGCCCAGATGGCGGTCTGCCGGCCAGCAACCCTTGGGATAGCGAGCGGGGGCCAGGCATCGAATCAAGGGCAGGTCGGCATCGCGGCTATCCAGATGCAAGCGCGGTTCGCTGTGTTGCTCTGTCAGGTAACGTGCCAGTGGCGGGCTGACGTGGCCCTGATCAAGTGCGCTAGCTACCTTGACCAGGTCGTCGAGCAGGAAACTGTTAAGGGGATCGTCTTCCTGCTCGGGTTGCTTCGGATCGACCGGCTGGGAGCGGAAGCGATGCTGACGGTTCTGGGCACCGAAGAACTCGTCCAGCCCGAGATGATGGCGAACCTGCCAGGTCATTTCTTCCAGGGCGTCAGAGCTCACCACGCCACCGAGCAGGCGCTTGCTGTCCTCGCGCAAAGCGTTCTGCGTGTCTTCGAAGCCCGATGTCCAGTCTCGCTTGTGGATAGCGCAGCCAAGGAACCATGCTTCGCTGGACAGTACGAAGCTGTCGACGACCATCTGCCCCAACTCGTCGAATTTCAGCGAGAACAGAGCCGACTCTCTGGTTTGCGGCTCTTTGTAGCCTTGATCCGCACCGTACAGCGCTTCGAGTCGGCGAGCGACGTGCAGGCTGTCGTAGAGATGGGCGTAAAGCGTGTGACTCCAGACCCGCTTGTTTGGCAGCCGCTGTCGACCCAGCACGTTCGTCGCTGACCAGGGGAGCGAGCGGGCGGTGATCGGCAGGTCCTGGAAGAATGGTTCGTAATCCTTGTTACGCTTCTTTTTCTTCGGGGCGGCCTGCGGCTGCAGGAGCTCGACGGCGTGCCAATAACGCACGATGCTTGAAGAGTTCATCAACATCCTTGTCAGCGATTTGTTTGGCTTTGCGCCAAGCGATGGTGGTTCAAAGTGAGTGGCGGTAGTTTCAGCGCTTGAAGGCATCCGCAGCAATGAACAGGCGTCCCGCCTGCTTGCGCGGATGCTCAGGCTGGCCGCAAGCTTAGCGTGTATTGGTAGCCATATGATATTGGTAGTGGCTTTACGCTAAGGTCGGTGGTCACTGAGCGGGGCGCTGCAAGCGTGTCGTTTCCTCTTCGAGGTAGCCGATCAGCGCCGCCACTTCTGTTTCCCCCAATCGCATGTTGGGCATCGCCAGTTGGTTGTACTGCGCGAACAGCAGCATCGCCAAGGGGTCTTTCTCCGCGAGCATCTGGTCGGGCTCCATCAGCCAGCGCTTGAGCCAAGCCTCTTCACGCTGCCGGGTCACCCCGAGCAGGTCCGGGCCGATGCCATGGGTGGCTCCAGGCTCGGCGTCTCCCAGGGTGTGGCACGACGAGCAGCGGGTCCTGAACAGTTGCTCGCCTGTGCTGGGCGGGCGGATGTCGGGGGCCTGGGTGTAGTCGCGGTGTTGGGCGCTGGCGGTTTTCCAGTTGTGCAGGCTGTTGGCCAGGCGGTCGGCGAGGATGTACGGGCTTTCGAAGGGCGAGGCCTTCATCCAGCGGCCGGTGGCCTGGTTGCCGATGATCAGGCTGAGGTTGTGGTCCTTGCTGCGGCCATTCTCCAGGCCCTCGATGTACAGGCCCAGGCTGCGTCGCAGTTGTTCGATGTCGGCGGCCTCGCCGGTGAGGAGTGTCCAGCCCGGGCCGATAGCGAATTTCTCGGCGTAGCGTTTGAGGGTGGCAGGGGTGTCGTTATAGGGGTCGATGCTGATCGAGTAGATGAAGATGTCCTGGCCGACACGCTCGCCCAGCAGCTTCTGTACCTGGCGCAGGCGCGCGGTTTCCACCGGGCAGGAGTCGCCGCAGCCGGTGAAGATGAAGTTGATGGCCACCACCTTGTCCTTGATCAGGTCGTCGAAGAAGCGCACCTGTTGGCCGTCCTGGGTGAGCAGGGGGATGTTGGGGAAGTAATTGGCGCCCCAGGGGGTGTCGGGGTCAGCGCTGGCGCTGGTCGGGGGCAGGGCGCAAGGCAGGCTGAGGATGATCAGCAGGGGGAGCAGCAGACGCCAGGTGTGGGGCATGGTCTTACCCTCTTGGATATCTGATGGGGCCTGCGATGCAGGCCATCGCTGGCAAGCCAGCTCCCACATTTACAGCGCCGATCACAAGGCATGCGCAATACCTGTGGGAGCCGGCTTGTCGTGGCGACGAACCGCGGCGAAAGGGGCGCAGCGCGCCCCCGGCCTTCTTTCACTTGATGCTCAAAGGTACCGTCGCACTCTGCCCCAGCGCCGATTTGACCGTTACCGCCGGTGGCGAGACCGGGCCGCTGCCGGTGGTGGTCACCGACAATTTCCAGCGCGCCCCGGAACCGCTGGCGCTCAACGTCGCCAGGCCCAGGTCGAGCGGCCCGCTGGTGGTGTTGCTGGTCACCCGGATGCTGTTGCCGGCGGCCACCGAGGTGGTGCCCGAAACCTCCCAGGTCCAGCGGTTGTTGCTGCGCAACTGCACCGAAGCGCTGCTGACCTGGATCTCGTCCATTGGCACTGCGGGCGAAACCGCGATGTTTACCGTAGCCGGGGCCAGCGACTCGAGGCCCTTGGCGTCGCGTACGGCGTAGGTGAAGCTGGCGGTGAATCCCGTGGCCACGGTGGCCGGTGGGGTGTAGGTGACCTGGGTGCCGTTGCTGGCGACCGTGCCCTGGCCGGAGTCGGGCTGGGCCAGGCTGCTGACGCTCAGCGGCACGTTGCCGTCGGGGTCGGTGTCGTTGGCCAGCACGTTGAGCACGATCGGCTTGCCGGCCATGGTCGCGGCGCTGTCGTTGACCGCCACCGGCGGCTTGTTGCTGTCGTTGCCCGAGCCACTGCTCGAGGTGCGGAAGGTCGGCAGGGCGGCGGAATTGACGTATTCCACGCCATCCCAACCAGGCAGCGGCGTTGGCATCATCTGGAACTGGCCGGGGTGCTCCAGGTCCCAGCGCAGCAGCATCGAGGTGTCTTCGTGCTGGGTGTTGTGGCAGTGTTCCATGTAGGTGCCGGCGAACTCGCGGAAGCGGATGGCCATCTCGACTTCCTCGGAGGAGTCTGTGTCCGGGCCGATGCGATAAACATCCTTGCGCGCCCATTTTTCCCACTCCGGCGGGGCCTTGCCGTCACGGCTGAGGACCACTCCTTCCTCGAAATGCACGTGCACCGGGTGGCTCCAGCCATTGCCGCCGTTCTTGATCTTCCACACTTCCAGGGTGCCGTCGCCGCTGAAACCGCCGTCGGTGGCCTCGTTGGCCAGTTGCGGAGCGGCGCCGATGCGGCGTGGGTCCATGCTGTAGCCGAAGCCACCGTCGGTCTTGATGGTCCAGGGCGCGCTGTCGGTGCCGTCGGAGCGGCCGAAGATGAACTCTCGGTGGCGGGCGGCCTTGATCTTGACCTGGTCGCTGGCGCTATTGCGGTCGATCGGCAGGGGAATCATCACCAGGCCGGCAGCCTTGCCGGGCTTGGCCGGTTCATAAAGGCTCGGGTCCATGCTCAGGTCCTGGCCGGTGTAGGGCTGCACGATCAGTTGCATGAACTTGCCGACCACCGGGTCGCCGCCATCCCATTCCGGGCCCTTGCTGGTCTGCTTGATCACTGCCTTGTATTTTTGCGACAGCACGTCGGCCAAGGCGATGGCCTGTTTCGGACCTTTGCCGGTGTCGTGTTCCATGAGGTTGACGAAGTACAGCTTGTCGCCGACCTTGATCCCGTTCTTGGCGAAATTGATGATGATGTCGTAGCGCTCGGCGATGCCCTGCAGCGGCAGGATGGCGTTGTTGTCCTGCAAGTTGCCGTCGCCGTTGAGGTCGAGGGTGCCGTCGAACGGCACCGCGTGTTCCATGATATTGCCGTCGTTGGCGATCATGTGGAACGGCACGCGGGCATAGGAGACGTTGGAGCCGCTCGGGCCTTTGAACTCGCCAGCGTTGCCGGCGATTTCACGGACCACGGCGAACTTGAAGTAGCGCGACACCGAGCCGTTGAGAATGCGGAAGCGATAGCTGCGCGCGCGCACCTTGAGCTTGGGCTGGTACTGCCAGTTGACCAGGATCTGGTCGCCGAGGAAGCCGTCGGTGTTGAACGGGTTGAACCACAACTGGCCGTTGGCGTCCCAGGCCTTGTCGGCGATCACCAGGTTGACGTCGTAGTCACGGTTGCCCCACGGCATCGCCGCGCCGCTGGGGAAACGCAGGTTGACGCCATCCTCCAGGGCCTCGTTGCCACGGTCGATGGCCGAGTAGTAGTTCATCATCACCGCGTTGCCCTTGTAGACGTTCTGCGCGGTGAAATCGAGCATGTGGTCGTGGAACCAGTGGGTGCTCATGGTCTCGCGCCAGTCGCCGCGGATCTTGATGCTGCCTTTCTCGCAGGTCTTGAGGCCTGGGGAGGCATCGTTGACGTACAGGGTTTCGCCCGGCGCGCAGGGGAAGGCGGCGCGCGGGTCCTGGGCGCGGGTGTTGATGGTGTCGTAGCCGGCCAGCTGGATCGGCCAGCGGTAGTCATAGTACTGGCCGGGGAAGAAGTAGGCGTTGGCGAAGCCGTCGCTCTCGGCCGGCGAATGGCCGTTGTGCTCGTGGGTGGAGATGGTGTGCAGGCCGAAACCGTTGTTGGCCGAGGGGTCGATCGGCAGGGCGTTGTAGTGGCGCATCAGCACCGGCTGGCCATAGCGCACCATCAGCAGCTTGACCGGGAATGTGCCGTCGAAGGTCCACAGTGCCTTGTGGCCCTGCAGGGGCATCTTCGGGTGGAAGCGGGTATCGATGCCCTTGGTGGTGCCGAGGGTGGTGGGGATGTCGGAGGTCTGGTAGTACAGCCCGCCCGGGGCGAACTCGCCCTTGGCATAGTTGTGCAACTGCTTGCGGTCGCGCAGGCCCTGGTTGATGCGCGCCCCGGCCTGGGCGGTCTTGAACGCGGCCTGGGGGTAGAACTCGTTCCAGCGCTGGTGCGACCAGCCCTTTCCTGGCGGTCGGCCTTCGGCGGGCGAGCCGACCCCGGTGCGGTTGAGGAACATCTCGATCTGCGCCTTCCACGGGTTGCGGTCGAGCACGTTGGCGTACTGTGACGGGAACGGTGTCAGCCCTGGCTGGGTGAGGAAGGCCTCCAGGGCGTTGCCGTTGGGGCTGCTGCGCGCCACATAATCCGGATCCTGCGCGGGCGCGGCACCGATTACGGGGGGCGGGAAGGTGAGGGTGTAGGGCGCAGTGGCCGGGTCGAGTTTCTCCGGGCCGAATTCTTCGAACAGCAGCAACTGCTGGGTGAAGGGCTCGGCGCCGAACAAGGGGCTGGGTTTGCCGTTCGTGGGATAGTTGCGGGAAGTCTGCTGCGCGGGGGGCAGGGCATTGTTGCTGGTCACCGTGGCGCGGGTGCCGTAGACCCCGTCGGTCAATTCGAGCGAGCCCTCGTTGGCTTCCGGCATGCTCTTCAAGGTCTCCAGCGCCGCCGCCTGGGCCAGCGGATCGGCGGCTGGGTCACTGAAGGCGGACGGATCGGTGGGCGGCGGTTGGCTCACGTCGTCGAGCGACCCGGCGAACACGTTGGCCAGCCCCAGGCTGAGCAGCAGCGCCGTGATGGCGGACAACCTGAACACCTGGGTCGATGTTGCAGTTGAATTCTTCATTACCGTATGCCCCGTGTTGTAAAGGCTGGCATCTATTGCCACTTTGAGTGAGTGGCGATGTGCCCTGTAGAGGGGGCCAGCAACGGCTGTGCCAAGCGAAAAATGGCCAAACGCCACGTGTTTCAAGATGTTGCAAGGTCGCGAAAAAGGCCTGCTGAGGCAGTTGCCGCAAACCTGGGGGAAGGCACCCAGGGCTGGGTGGGGAATGTGCCCCATTTCCCGCCCAAGCGGCCGGGCAAGGGGTCTGCTTTACCTCATGGGCCTGGGCGCTGTCATCGCCAAGCCTGCGGTTGGTGGTGGGCGGCCCGGCTGAGGCTGGCGGCGCGGTGGCTGGCGGGCCGTCAGCAGTGCCCCTTGCCCGAATCCCCTGTTCTTGGCACCCTTGCCAGCCATTGCCTCTCGTCACCCGCCAAACTAAGGAACCTCAAGGTGAGTTGGGAAAAAGTCGGTAAATCCATGGTGGGCCTGCTGGTCCTGGTCGCCGTCGCCGCCACGCTCTATGTGACGTTGCGTGAGGACGACCGGCTGCAGGCGCGCCTGACATACGCCCATCTCACCTACCCGGGCCAATTCAGCGAACGCATCAGCGAGGCCAACGACCTGCTCAAGTATGAGCGGCTTCACACGCAGATCAGCGCAATCAGCGCCGGCACACTCAGCCATCCGCAGATCGACAAGTTGGTGGATCTGGCCCAGGCCCCCTACCTGCAACTGTTCGCCAGGCCCTTCGAAGCAGGTCTTGTGGACCACCGCACCGGCTTGCTGATCGAGTTGTCCAACCCCGCCCGAGTACCGCTCAAGGCCGTGCACATACGTCTGCCGGCCAAGGGGCTGGTGCAGGTGCGCGATGCGGCCGGCAACGACACGCTGGTGCCGACCCCGACCAGCAGCATCGACCTGCCGGCCATCGACGGGGTGAGCGAGAGCAAGGTGTGGGTGTACTTCGACGCCGATTATTCACAGATTCGCCAGGCAGGAATCAGTATTCGCGATGCCGACGGCAGCGCCGATATCCAAGTGGTTCGCGAAGTGACGGGGTTCCCGGCGTTGCTGGCGCGTTACAGCCAGGTGGTGGTGGCGATGTTCGCCGCGCTGGGGCTGGGGTGGCTGGCGCTTGCGTATGCCTGGTGGGGGCGGGCACGGGTGGCCGGGGTACCGCAGAGCCTGTAGGCGATCACCGCGAACTTGGGCAGGCCTGACGCTCGACCGCTGTCCGCCTACAGGGTTGCCCGCTAGATCACCGCCGTTGCGGCCGACAGCAAGGCCTCTATGAACAGGCTTTCCGCTCGGCTCATGCGTTGGTCCCTGTTCCACAACAGGTGGATGTCGACGTCGGCAATGCCCTCCTGCGGCGGCAGTTTCCACAACAACCCTGCGTCCACATCCGGCGCCACCACATGCTCGGGCAGGCAGCCGATGCCGAAGCCGGCGATCACCAGGCGGCGCACTTCTTCCAGGCTCGGCGACGAGGCGACGATACGCCCGGCGAAGCCCTGCTGGTCGCGGAAGATGGTCAGCGGCGAGAGCATGCCGCCGATCTGGTCGCTGGTGAAACTGACAAAATTCTCCCGCTGCAGGTCGCCTTCCATCTGGCCGAACAGCGCGTGGTGCTTGCCGCAGAAGAACGCGTAGCGCTGGCGCAGGAACAACCGCTGCTCCAGCCGTGGCTGGGGTCGGCGGTTGAGGCTGAGGCCGGCGGTGGCGGTTTTTTCCTGCAGGGCTGCGACGATGTCGGAACTGCGCATCACGTCGATCTCCAGCTCAACCCGAGGGTGCTGGCGGTGGAAGTCGGCGAGGAAGTCGTCGAAGCGTTCGTTGACGATACGGCTGATCATCAACAGGCGCACCTTGCCCACCAGTTCGTCCGCCGGCTGCTCCAGCAGGCCGCCGATCTGTGACATCTGCCCGTACACCTCGCCGGCCAGCTGGAACAGCTGCTCGCCCACCTCCGTCAGCACGAAGCGCGGCCCACGGCGGGCGATGAGCTGGCGCCCGAGTTGCTCCTCGAGGCGCTTGAGCGCCTGGCTCACGGCGGGCTGGGTGAGGTGCAGGCGGGCGGCGGCGCGGCTGATCGACAGTTCCTGGCCGATGACGCGGAAGGTGCGCAGCAGGTTCCAGTCGAGGCGGTCGTTGAGCAGGCGGTCGGGCATTGTCGGGCTCGATGATAAGCGTGGTTAATAGTTCGAATAATAAATAGAAAATTGAATTATAGGCGCCCGCGATGAATGATCTCCAGCAGTGGGGGCCTCTTCGCGGAGCCCGACCCAGGCGCCGCCAGAGCGCCACCGTGACCCGAACCACTCCTGCCAGAAAAACAACCAAAGGAGCCACCCCATGAAGCCCGCCGCTTCGCCCCAACCGCGCCGTGCCGCCGCCGCCGCGTTCATCGGCACCATGATCGAGTGGTACGACTTCTACATCTACGCCACCGCCGCCGCGCTGGTGTTCGGTGCCTTGTTCTTCCCCTCCGACAACAGCCTGTTCAGCACCATGGCTGCCTTCGGCACCTTTGCCGTGGGCTTCTTCGCCCGGCCCTTGGGCGGCATCTTCTTCGGCCATATCGGCGACCGTATCGGGCGCAAGAAATCGCTGATCATCACCTTGCTGATGATGGGCGTGGTCACCGTCGCCATCGGCCTGCTGCCGACCTACGCGCAGATCGGCGCCAGCGCGCCGGTTCTGCTGGTCCTGTTGCGCGTGGTCCAGGGCATAGCCGTCGGTGGCGAGTGGGGAGGGGCGGTGCTGATGGCCGGGGAGCATGCGCCCAAGGGCCGGCGCAACTTCTTCGCCTCGTTCGCCCAGCTGGGTAGCCCGGCAGGCCTGATCCTGTCGCTACTGGCTTTCAGCGCGGTCACCCGCCTGCCGGAAGACGACCTGATGAGCTGGGGCTGGCGCCTGCCGTTCCTGGCCAGCGCGCTGTTGCTGCTGGTGGGCCTGGCAATCCGCCTGGGGGTCAACGAGTCGCCCGAGTTCCTCGCCAGCCGTGAGCAGGCCGAACAGACCCGGCGCAAGGAGCAGGCACCGGTGCTGGAAGTGCTGCGCAGCGCCTGGCGGCCGTTGCTGCTGTGCATAGGCGCCAACACCCTGGGCATCGCCGGGGTCTATTTCACCAATACCTTCATGATCAGCTACACCACCCAGCAGTTGCACCTGGAGCGTTCGCTGATCCTCGAATGCCTGTTCTTCGTGGCGATCATCCAGTTCTGCGTGCAGCCGTTGGCGGCGTGGCTGTCGGAGCGGCTTGGTGCCACGCGCTTCCTGGCCCTGATGGCGCTGCTGGCGATGGCCTCGCCGTACCCGATGTTCGTGCTGGTGAGCAGCGGCGAAGGCCCGCTGATCGTGCTCGGCATCGCCCTGGCGGCGGCGTGCATGGCGTCGTTCTATGCAGTGATCGCAGGCTACGTCAGCGGCATGTTCGCCACCCGCGTGCGCTACACCGCCATCTCCCTGGCCTATCAGGTGTGCGGCGCCATCGCCGGTGGCCTGACCCCGCTGATCGGTACCTGGCTGGCCCACAGTTTCAGCGGCTAATGGTGGCCGATGGCGGTCTTCTACAGCCTGATCGCCTGCACTTCCCTGGTCTGCGTGCTGGCGCTGGCGCGCCGCTACGCCCTTGGCCGGCAGCTCGAGCTGGCCTGAATCTGGAGTATCCGCAATGTTGAAAAGCAATGGCGATCGCCTGTGGGCGAGCCTGATGGCCATGGCCGAAATCGGCGCCACCGCCCGTGGCGGCAGCTGCCGCCTGGCCCTGAGCGACGAGGACAAGGCCGGGCGTGAACTGTTCGGCCGCTGGTGCCGCGAGGCAGGTCTGAGCCTGAGCGTGGATGCCATTGGCAACCTGTTCGCCCGCCGTGAGGGCAGCGACCCGCATGCCGCGCCGGTGATGATGGGCAGCCACCTGGACACCCAGCCCGAGGGCGGGCGTTTCGATGGCGTCTATGGCGTGCTGGCCGGTTTGGAAGTGGTGCGCCGCCTGAACGACCTGGGTATCCGTACCCGCAAGCCGCTGGAGATCGCGGTATGGACCAACGAGGAGGGCGCCCGCTTCACCCCGGCCATGTTCGGCTCGGCGGTGTTCACCGGCACTTTGCCGCTGGCCCAGGCCCTGGCGATCCGCGATGCCGACGGCATCAGCGTCGCCGATGAACTGGCGCGCACCGGTTATGCCGGCCAACGCCCGCTGGGCGGCAAGGTTGACGCCTATTTCGAGGCGCATATCGAGCAGGGCCCGATCCTCGAGGACAACGCCAGGAGCATCGGTGTGGTCAGCGGCGGCCAGGCGATCCGCTGGCTCGATGTCACCGTCGAGGGCATGGCCGCGCATGCCGGCACCACGCCGATGAAGCTGCGCAAGGACGCCTTGTACGGCGTGGCACGGATGATCCAGGCCATCGAACAACTGGCCAGCGACTTCGCCCCCAAGGGCCTGACCACGGTGGGTGAGCTGAGCATCGCCAAGTCGTCGCGCAACACCATTCCCGGCCTGGTGCGCTTCACCCTCGACCTGCGCCATCACCGCGACGAGGCCATCGACGCCATGGAGCGCGATATCAGCCTGCAGTTGCAGGCCATCGCCAGCCAGCGTGGCCTGGCGGTGCGCATCGAGCGCCACTGGGTCAGCCCGGCCACCCCGTTCGACGCCGACTGCGTGGCGGCCGTGCAGCAGGCGGTGGATGGCCTGGGCTACAGCCAGCAGTCCATCGTCAGCGGCGCCGGCCATGACGCGATCCTGCTGGCGCGCTACTGCCCCACGGCGATGGTGTTCATCCCCTGCGTCGGTGGGCTGAGCCACAACGAGGCCGAGGATGTGCTGCCCGAGGATGCCCGCCAGGGCGCCGATGTATTGCTCAACGCCGTGCTGGCCCGTGCCGGCCAGGTTGTCGAAGGAGAAGCCTGATGCGCTGCTATTTCCACCCGGAACAATTGCTACACCACCCGCGCAGCTACTATTCGCGCGGCGCCATGCGCACCCCGCAGGAAGTCCCCGAGCGCGCCCAGCGCCTGCTGCAGGCCGCCAAGGACCTTGGCTTCGAAATCCGCAAGCCCGAAGATGCCGGCCTGGCTCCGCTCAAGGCGGTGCATGGCGAAGCCTACCTGGCGTTCCTCGAAGAAGCTCATGCGCGCTGGAAGGAGGTGCCCGAGGACTGGGGCGACGAGGTGATGTCCAACATCTTCGTTCGCGAACCCAACGCCCTGCGCGGCATTCTTGCGCAGGCCGGACGTTACCTGGCCGATGGCAGTTGCCCGGTGGGTGAGCATACCTGGCGCTCCGCCTACTGGTCGGCACAGAGCGCCGTCGCCGCGGCCCAGGCCATCCTTGACGGCGAACCCGCCGCCTATGCCCTGTGCCGTCCGCCGGGGCACCATGCCCGGCACGATGCCGCCGGTGGCTTCTGCTACCTCAACAACGCCGCCGTCGCGGCCCAGGTGTTGCGCGGCCGCTACCAGCGCGTGGCGATCCTGGATACCGACATGCACCATGGGCAGGGCATCCAGGAGATTTTCTACGAGCGGGACGACGTGCTGTACGTCTCGGTGCATGGCGACCCGATCAATTTCTATCCTGGAGTAGCGGGCTTTGCCGACGAGCGCGGCAGCGGAGCAGGAGAGGGCTGCAATCTCAACCTGCCGATGGCCCACGGGGCGAGTGAAGCGGAGTTCATGGCTCAGTTGGAGGTTGCGTTGCAAGCGGTGAAGGACTTCGGCGCCGAGGTGCTGGTGCTTTCGCTGGGCTTCGATATCTACGAGCTGGACCCGCAGAGCAAGGTGGCGGTGACTACCGAAGGGTTCGCCCGGCTGGGTGAACAGATTCGTGGGTTGCGTTTGCCGTGTCTGATCGTGCAGGAGGGCGGGTACCACCTGGAGAGCCTGGAGGCGAATGCTCGGGCATTCTTCGGCGAAGAGCGCGATTGGCGTTAAGCCTGTCGAGGGGCAAGCCCGCTTCCTCGATTGTGGGGGCGGAGCTAGTGATTAAGTGTCCGTGGAGCGTACAGCACGCGCTCCAAGGTTGGGTCAGTTCGGAGTCGGTTATGAAACCCTGCTTGCTTCGGCTGACCACCTCGGTCATACATGCCATCAATAACTTCATAAGCCTTAAATGTCACCGATATGTGGCCAGTCGCCAAAGGTGTAGAGCCTGCCAATCCGAGGGCGTTAGTTACTGCGATTGTTGGCGATCAGGAACAGCATTACGTCCTGAGGATTCCATACTTTATCACCACACTGAGTGTCTCGTAAATGTCGATGTGAAGCGGTAGCTGGCGCTAGGTCTGGCCTGTCTGGCGATACTAAGATTGGCGAACTTGGTGAGCTGCTGTCGAGGGTTTGAAATTACGGGGCTCATAGGAAAATCGGCCTTCATTTTTCATATCATGGGTTTTTCGGTATCTATCGCGGGTATCTGTTTTAAGTACTTTTAAAGACATTTCTTCGCTGTTTGGCGAGTAGGTTGTTACATAGGTTGGTTGGCCATCATAAGCCGTGATAGATGTTTGGCTATAGTCTGCGAGCTGTTGGGCGAATGAGGCGTGTGGCAGTGTACTGCTGGATGCGGAATGGCAGATGACAAGATGAATTTTACTGTAGGAATCTAGGGCGATACCTCGCAAATTTAGATAGTTATAGAACTGTTCTGCGCTTAGTATTTGTTCCTTTACTTTAACTACCCCCTCTAGCCCATGGGCTTGCAGCGTCAGGCGCTTCCCTCTCCATGTACGATTGGCAATTGCAATTACTCCGTCGAGATGCAGCAAGGGTTTGCCACTGACATGACCGGTTGGGTCAACGCGGTTGATTGGATCATTCAAGGCGAATACGTAGGTGTTGAGCCCTCCATCTTCAAAGGGGCTCAGGCTGTCCGGGCTGTTGAAGCGTTGCAAGAAGGGGGTGAATGCTCGGTAACCATTACCGAGCAGGTAGTGTCCAGTCGCTCGCTCCAGTCGCTCGCCTTTGAACTTCACTTGCCCCAATGAAGATTTGGGCGCGTCGCCATACGGGGTATAGGTGGTACCGCTCCAGCCATTGGGTTGCAGCATCGCCAAGGAAGATTTGCTCAGGTCCGCCGCGATCAGTGCTCTCCATTTGGGCATGTTTTACCCCTCCCTAAGGTCAGCAGCGAAGGACCAATGTTTACCGGCGGTGTAAGGAGCATACATTTCCGTCTTTATCAGCGATTTATGATTGAAAAGTCTACGGTGCTTTGGCAGTTCGCTTCTACTGACAGAATTATCAGTTGTCTAATTTTCTTTGCTGATGCGATATTTAAGTGCATGCGCTTAAGCGGCTGGTTCACGATCGGTCCGGTGAAGTCCAGGCGGAAGACGGTGCCACTGATCGACAGTTCTTGGTCTATGTTGCGATGGGGGGGCGGCAGGTTACAGTCGAGGAAGCGATGGGTAAGGCGGCGCTCGGGGCATGGTAGTGGCTTGGTAACGATTGTGCCTGTGTTCGAGGAGCAAACCCGCTAGTTTTTAACATCCCGCCGCCCAAATCCGGCCTCCCCACGTGCTCGGGCAGGTTCTGCGTTGGCCCTACACGCCGCCCCGGCGCACATGCTTCACCAACACCTTCTCCAGCAACTCCCACATCGCCGGGTCGGTACTGAACGCCACGTTGAAGCGCATCCACCCAGTGGCCTTGGCATCGACCATGAACAACTGCCCGGGCCCGAGCATGATGCCTTTCTCCAGCGCATCGTCGAGCAGGGCGGCGCTGTCGGGGATGGCCGGATGCCGGGTCCAGATGTACATCCCTTCGTCCGACTCGATGAACAGCTCGAAACCCAGCCGATGCAGGTGCCGGCCCACTTCCTGGTGCGCCTCGGCCAGGCGCTGGCGCAGGCGCTTGAGGTGCTTGCGCCAGCGGCCGTCGATGATCGCGGCGTACACCACGCGCTCCATCACCTGCGAGGTGGTCAGGCCCGAGCGCATCTTCAGGTGCAGCAGTTGCTGGGTCAGCTCGGGGTTGGCCAGCAGGTAGCCGACGCGCACGTTGGGCGAGATGCTTTTCGAATAGCTGCCCACGTACACCACCTGCTGCAGGTGGTCGAGGCTCGCCAGGCAGGGCAGCGGGTCGGCGATCATGTCGGCGTAGAGGTTGTTCTCCACCAGGCGGAAGCCATGCTGGCTGGCCAACTGCAGTAGGCGGTGCAGCTGCGCCAGCGGGGTGCGCGAGCAGGTCGGGCTGTGCAGGTGTGGCTGGGTGAAGAAGGTCGTGGGGCGGTGGTGGGCCAGCAGGCGCTCGAGCTGGTCGAGGTCATAGCCGGCCGGGGTGCGCGGCACGCCCACCAGGGTGGCGCCCTGGGTGCGCAGGATGCTCATCAGGTTGGGGTAGCCGGGGTCGTCCACCAGCACCACGTCGCCGGGGCGCACCAAGGTGCGCACGGCCAGGTCCAGGGCCTGGCTGGCACCGTGGGTGAGCATGAGTTGCGCCGGGTTGGCGACGATCGACAGTTCCTGCTGCAGGTTCTGCGCAGTCAATGCGCGCAATTCCGGCAGGCCCATGGGGTCGCCGTAGCCGGACAGCTCCAGCGGGCTACCGGCGACCTGGCGCAGGCCGCGGCGCAAGCCTTCCTCGTACATCCAATCGTTGGGCAGCCAGCCACAACCCGGTTTGAACGGCAGCTGGCGGATCTCGAAGATCTGCTGCAGGTACCACTCCGAGTTGAAGGTGGGGCGGCTGGTATCGGCCTCGACGCTGTGCTTGTCCAGCAGCTCGTTCGCCGCACGATTGACGAAGAAGCCCGCATTGCCCTTGCTCACCAGCAACCCCTGGGCCACCAGGCGGTCGTAGGCCTCGACCACGGTGAAGGTGCTCACCGAGTAGGTCGAGGCGAACGCCCGGATCGACGGGACCTTCGCCCCGGGCTTGAGGGTCTGGTCGTCGATCAGCGCGCGCAAGCCGTCGATGATCTGGTTGACCAGCGGGGTGGAGGAGTCCGGGTGTAGCTGGAGCATTCGGGGGCCTTCAGGTGTGCGCGACGCCAGGCGCCTGCGGGGCACAGCGGGTGTATTGCATCGGCGGCCTGTACAGTGCAGTGCGTTTTTCATGCCGCTGTGCATGGCTCAATGTGTTCGACATTTTTACATTACGTGTCAGATATAGCCAACACAGCACATGACAGCGCCATGAATAATCACAACATCGCTGCTTTACCGTCGAGGTCCGCCTCGCACCTTCTTCCCGCGTGGCCGGACGCTGCTCGTCCGTTCCCAGCATGGTTCAGTTCGTCCAGAGGGTCGCCTCTGGCCGCGTAAGCAGGCCGCCACGGATGGCCTGCGTGTGCTCGCGCACACCTCCCTGCCCGCAGTAGCACTGATGTACAGGTGAGACCGATAACCATCGGGGTTTCACAGTTTTTCCTTGGATAAAAAGAAGCACGGGGTAAATAACTGATGGACGCTACATCCACATCCACCACCGCGAAGGATGGGCACGAGAGCAAGCTCAGTGCCTCGCTCAAGTCGCGCCACCTGACGATGATGTCCATCGCCGGGGTGATCGGCGGCGCCTTGTTCGTCGGTTCCGGCAGCGTGATCCACAGCGCCGGCCCGGCCGCTGTCCTGGCTTACCTGGCCGGCGGCATCCTGGTGGTGCTGATCATGCGCATGCTGGGTGAAATGGCGACTTCCTCGCCGGACACCGGCTCGTTCTCCACCTACGCCGACCGCGCCATCGGCCGCTGGGCCGGTTTCACCATCGGTTGGCTGTACTGGTGGTACTGGGTGATCCTCATGGCCTGGGAGGCCTACGTGGCGGGCAAGATCCTGCACGGCTTCTTCCCCGACGTGAGCGTCAACGTGTTCGTGCTGGCCACGACCCTGCTGCTGATCACCGTCAACTTCTTCAACGTCAAGCACTACGGCGAGTTCGAGTTCTGGTTCGCGCTGATCAAGGTGGTGGCGATCGTCTGCTTCCTGGTGGTGTGCACCGCCGCGGTGATGAACGTCTGGCAGTTCGGCGAGGTACGCGGCATCAGCCACCTGACCGCCGAAGGCTTCATGCCCAACGGCATCACCACGGTAATCGGCGCCTTGCTGGGGGTGATGTTCGCCTTCCTCGGCGCCGAGATCGTCACCATCGCCGCCTCTGAAGCGAAGGACCCGGCCACCCAGATCGTCAAGGCGACCAACTCGGTGGTCTGGCGGGTGTGCCTGTTCTATGTCGGCTCGATCTTCCTGATCGTCTGCCTGGTGCCGTGGAACGACCCGCACCTGGGCGTCTCCGGTTATGGCGCCTACCGTCGCACCCTGGAACTGCTGGGTGTGCCCTATGCCGAAGTGCTGATGAACTTCGTGGTGCTGACCTCGGTGAGCAGCTGCCTGATCTCCGGCCACTACACCGCCTCGCGCATGCTGTTCTCCCTGGCCCAGCGTGGCGATGCGCCGCGCCTGTTCAAGTTCACCCGTACCGGCACTGGCGTACCGGTGAACGCGATCATCGGCTCGTGCCTGGTGGCGGTGTTCTGCGCGCTGATCAACTTCAGCGACACCCTGCGCCCGAAGGACGTATTGGAAACCCTGATGAACACCACCGGCATGATCGCCTTGCTGGTGTACCTGGTGATCGCCTTCTCGCAGCTGCGCATGCGTCGCAAGCTGGTGGCCGAGGGCAAGGAAGTGCGCTTGAAGATGTGGCTGTTCCCGTGGCTGACCTACCTGGTGATCGTGTTCATCGTGGCGGCGCTGGTGACCATGGCTTTCATGCCGGACTACCAGATCCTGGTGATCTCCACCGGCATCGCCGCAGCCATCGTGGTGGCCATGGGCGTGGTGCACCAGATGCGTACCGCCAAGCGTCACTGAATACGGTAGCGCCTCGCGCAACGGCCGGTCTCCGTCAAGGGGCCGGCCGTTTTCGTTTTCGCCAATCGGATCATCCCTACGTTGTGCGGTGCCGACATGGCTTATGCTGCACGCAATTGCCCTACAAGGAGTCGTCCCATGTCCTGGTCCGCCACCCAGTATTCGCTGTTCGAAGACGAACGCACCCGCGCCGTACGTGACCTGCTTGCCGCCGTGCCGACGCGCCCGGTGCGCCACGCCACCGACCTTGGCTGCGGTCCGGGCAACTCCACCGAAGTGTTGCTGCAACGTTGCCCCGATGCGCAGGTCGTCGCCCTGGACAGCGATCCGGACATGGTCGACAAGGCCCGGCAGCGGCCACGCTTGAGCATTCCACGGGTGCGTTGCGAGATTGGCGAGATCGCCGGCTGGGCGGCCCAGGTGCCCCAGGACCTGATTCTCGCCAACGCTTCGCTGCAGTGGGTGCCGGACCATGCCAGCCTCTATCCGCATCTGGTGCGGCAGTTGAACGAGGGTGCGAGCCTGGCGGTGCAGACGCCGGACAACCTCGACGAGCCGGCCCATCGCCGCTTGCGCGAGATTGCCAGCCAGGGGCCTTGGGCCGACAGGTTCGCTGACTTCAGCCTGCCGCCGCGGCACAACGCGGGTTTCTACTACGATTTGCTCAGCCCTTTGTGCGCGCGGGTGGATGTGTGGCGCACCACCTATCACCACCCCTTGATCGGTGGCGCCGAGGCGGTGGTGGAGTGGTTCAAGGGCTCTGCGTTGCGGCCTTACCTGGCGCGGCTGGATGAGCAGGAGCAGGCGGATTTTCTGCAGTTGTATCTGCAGGCCATGCAGCATGACTACCCGGCGGCCAGCGACGGCCGGGTGTTGTTGCCGTTCCCGCGGCTATTTGTGGTGGCCACGCGTTAGGCGCCAGAGCACATAGGTGTAGATGCCGAGGTTGAGCGCCAGCACGATGGTGCCCAGCCACAGCTGGATCTGTGGGGTCAGGCCGGCGGGGTAGATCACGGGCCAGATGTAGTGTTCGACGAAACCGCCGTGGTAGCCGGCGTCGCCGGCGGCTTTACGCAGGTGGTTTTCCCAGTCGGTCAGGGGGCATTCCAGGTGCAGGCCTTCCACGGCCAGGCCCCAGGCTAGGGCGGGGAGGTGGATCAGCAGGGCGCGGCGGCGCCAGAGCACCAGCAGGCCGCCGAACAGGACGAGCAGGATGAACGAGAGGTGGAACAGGACCAGGGTGTCGGCGGCCAGGCGGTGGAACATGGTGGGTGGGGCCTTGCTGGGGGAGATGGGTTAGTGTGTCACGGTTTTTCGTTCTTGAGTTTGGGGTGATTGTTTTGATAGTTGTATGCGCATTCATTTGCTATGTCGACGCTTATTCACCTTTCCGCCCTTACGGCGGCCTACTTTGGTCTTGGCCAAAGTAGGCAAAGCCGCTCGCTCCAT
>NZ_JAOXMC010000290.1:0-262 GCF_026343815.1 Pseudomonas sp. BJa3
GGATACATACGCCATTTCCGAATTTCGGTAAAGTGGAATATTTTTCTGGGGAGGGGTTGACGGGGTGCGGGGTGTTTTGGGTGACGGCAACGGCACTGTGCAGGTGCTCGCACCGCGCGCCACAAACCTATCTGAGCGTACAGCCGGAGTTCAGCTCTCGGATTCGACGCCGTCCCCGCGCTTTCGCCGCTCAGCCAATCTGGCCCTTCGCTCGAGTGCCTTGAGAACCGGTGCATTGACCTGATCCATCGGGATAACCGGT
>NZ_JAOXMC010000291.1:0-262 GCF_026343815.1 Pseudomonas sp. BJa3
CTGTTTTTCTCATTTTTATGTATCACAAGAATGCTTTCATTTAACATGCCCAGCCCTAAAGAAGAAAAAATATTACCAGCATCACTCTAATTTATATTTCATATCTATTTTACAAACAAAGCAATAGCGAATGCTTTTTTATATACAGCAACAAATAGTTAGAGCCCTTTTTAAAAGTATTTGTCTTGATTGAAAACTTGAATATGTTGAACATGATGGTGAATATGTTCATTGCCTCGCTATAACCCATCTACACATAGTG
>NZ_JAOXMC010000292.1:0-262 GCF_026343815.1 Pseudomonas sp. BJa3
TGCTTAATCTGGAGCTCTATTTGCAAGCGTCCAGAATTAACTGACTTCAAATTGGCGACATGGATCGCATATAGCTCTTTGTTGCTAAGCGGCATTTGCATTCCCGGTCATCAGAACTCACTTTCCGAAATGAGTTCTGATGACCGGGAATCGAACCCGGCTAGACTCCCGAAGGCGTGTTTCCATTACACCATCATCCTCACGTAGGAGGACATCCTGCCGAAAGGGCAGTCAAGTCCTACTGTTCGATATTTTGTGTCTA
>NZ_JAOXMC010000293.1:0-262 GCF_026343815.1 Pseudomonas sp. BJa3
ATCAATATTTTCGTGAGTAATGACTTAACCGTTTAAAGCTTTTTGTGTGTATAGGTTAACAGGATTGCTTCATGTGAATGATGCTTTTAGAAGATTACCTTTTTTACAACAATACACAATCTCATTTTTTTTAAAGACAGAGTTCTAATACAAAACAGCGCTCCTTATCATCTATAATTTTCAAATCATAGATAATAAGAGACAAAAATATTCTATTAAAATACTTGTCATTAATTGAGGTGTATCTTTTTTGCTGGTTTAT
>NZ_JAOXMC010000294.1:0-262 GCF_026343815.1 Pseudomonas sp. BJa3
GGTCTGGAAGCGCGACCGCAGCGGCCAGTACGCCCTGCTCAAGACATATCCGATGTGCCGCTGGTCGGGTCAGCTCGGCCCCAAGAAGCGCGAGGGCGACCGGCAGGCGCCGGAGGGATTCTACACCGTCACCGCCGACCTGATGAACCCGCGCTCGCAGTTCTACCTGTCCTTCAACCTCGGCTACCCGAACCCTTTGGAGAAGTCGCAAGGCGCTACCGGCTCGGCGCTCATGGTCCACGGCGCCTGCACCTCGGCGGGC
>NZ_JAOXMC010000295.1:0-261 GCF_026343815.1 Pseudomonas sp. BJa3
TTCTATTTCGGGCGCGTCGACGGGCAGTGGCGCTGGGTGGAATTCGCCGCGGACGGCGAAGGCTGAGCCTCAGGGCGCGCTGGCGTCGCCGGTCGCTTCGGCTTCGGCGGCGTTCGTGCGATCGGCCGCGGCTTGCACCTGCGCTTCCACAGCCCCGGCTTTCTGGATGGGTGCCTGCATGGCATCGCGGAGTTCGGTGCCGCTGGGCGTCGTCGTTGCCGCGGTAGCCTGCGGCTCCGGCGGTTCGTCGGTCGGCGGCGG
>NZ_JAOXMC010000296.1:0-261 GCF_026343815.1 Pseudomonas sp. BJa3
TCTGCAGCTCGCATGCCTATGCGCAACAAGCCGCCGCACCGGCTGGTGAAGAGGAGCCCACCACGCTGGCCACCATGACGGTGACCGCGCAGAAGCGCGAGGAGGCCATGCAGGATGTGCCGATCGCCGTGACCGCGTTGCCCGAACAACTGTTGCAGGATACCGGCGTGCGCGACATCAAGGACCTGCAGGTTCTGGTGCCCGGCCTGACGGTGACCAGCACGCAGAGTGAGGCCATCACCACTGCGCGCATCCGCGGTA
>NZ_JAOXMC010000297.1:0-261 GCF_026343815.1 Pseudomonas sp. BJa3
GGGTTGTTCCTGCGGGGCATGCGGCACCCAGCCGTCCGGCGTGATGACGGCGTCGAGGCGGAAGTCGTGGGCGGCCGGTTCATAGCCGGGGTCCAGCTCGCCGCAGCTCCAGGCCACGCCGATGGTGGTGAAGGCGTGGCCGCGCTCGCGCAGCGCCGCCAGCGTGCGGTCGTAGTAGCCGCCGCCGTAGCCGAGCCGGTCGGCGAATTCGGTGTAACCCAGGGTGGGGACCAGCAGCACGTCGGGCAGCACCTCGGCCCC
>NZ_JAOXMC010000298.1:0-261 GCF_026343815.1 Pseudomonas sp. BJa3
TCGTCGACGCTGTTCTTCTGGGTCGCCAGCAGGATCTGCTTTTCGCCCTTCATGATCTCGTCCAGCGCCTTCACCGACTTTTCGCGTCCGACGAAGAGCGGCACGACCATGTGCGGGAAGACGACGATGTCTCTCAGCGGCAGGACGGGCAGGATTTTTGGTTCAGTCATGATGCGTACTCCTGGACCATTGATCATCTCCGGCCCGCCGCCAGGGTCCGCCGGGCAAGAGGCCCGACCGGCGCATGACGGCCCGTCGATT
>NZ_JAOXMC010000299.1:0-261 GCF_026343815.1 Pseudomonas sp. BJa3
CTGAGCGATTCGCCACGAAACTGTCCCGCTGCCCGTCGTGCCCGCGCCTCATCGGGAAAAACCGCATAGAACTCAATGGGATGGATCTGGGCGAAGTTGAACCCGCCTTCTTTCATCCGGCGCAATACCGTGCTGCTGATGTCCTCGTATTGGCTGCTCATGAATCGTCCTCCTGATTACTGATTGGATAGACTTTCAGTGCAAAACGCACCTGCCCGCCACACAAGCCGTGCGGGGGCAATTCGAGCTGAATGCATGACG
>NZ_JAOXMC010000029.1:0-51096 GCF_026343815.1 Pseudomonas sp. BJa3
CGGATGAATGGAGCGAGGATTTTTTGGTTCCTTTTTGATCCTTCAAAAAGGGACCCGCCGTAAGGGCGGAAAGGTGAATAAGCGTCGACATCAAAAATGAATGCGCATACATCTTCCAAAACCACCAAACAACAACAACAACAACAACAACAACAACAACAAGGGGAGAATCAGAAGTCAGAACAACCACCCCCAATCCGCCCCCCTGTCAAACCCCTGAAATCAATTCAAAGCATCAAGCAAAGCCTGGTTCATCTCCGGCGTCCCAATCGTAATCCGCAGGAACTGCGCAATCCGCTCCTGCTTGAAGTGCCGAACAATCACCCCCTGCTCACGAAGCCGCGCCGCGATCCCGGCAGCATCCTGCCCGGGATGCCGGGCAAAGATAAAGTTCGCCGCCGAAGGCAGCACTTCGAACCCACGCGCCACCAACTCAGAAACCAGCACGTCCCGGCTGTCGATAACCTTGCGGCAGGTCTCATCGAAATACTCACGGTCGTCGAACGCCGCCGCCGCCCCGACAATCGCCATGCGATCCAACGGATAGGAGTTGAAGCTATTCTTGATCCGCTCCAACGCCTCGATCAGGTCGGGATGCCCCACCGCCAGGCCAACCCTGAGCCCCGCCAGCGAACGCGACTTGGACAAGGTCTGGGTCACCAGCAGGTTGTCATAGCGATCAACCAGGCTGATGGCCGTTTCGCCACCGAAATCGATGTAGGCCTCATCGACCACCACCACCGAATCCCGGTTGGCCTGCAGCAGTTGCTCGACCGCCTCAAGCGGCAACAGGCAGCCGGTCGGCGCATTGGGGTTGGGGAAGATGACCCCGGCATTAGGCTTGCTGTAGTCCGAAACCCGGATCTGGAACTGCTCATCCAGTGCTACCTGCTCGAACGCGATACCGTACAGACCGCAATACACCGGATAGAAGCTGTAGCTGACGTCCGGGAACAGCAGCGGCCCACGATCGTGCTGGAACAGGCCGTGGAAGATGTGCGCCAGCACCTCGTCCGAGCCGTTGCCGACGAACACCTGGGCCGGCGTCACACCGTAGTATTCGGCCACCGCCTGCTTGAGCCGGTCACCATTCGGGTCCGGATACAGCCGCAGGTTGTCGTTGAGCTCGCCGCGCATGGCTTCCAGCGCCTTGGGCGACGGGCCATAGGGGTTCTCGTTGGTGTTCAGCTTGACCAGCCGCGCCAGCTTCGGCTGCTCACCCGGCACGTAAGGCACCAGGTCCTTGACGAAGGGACTCCAGAATCGACTCATGCTCAGTTCCCCTTCTCGTTGAGGATGCGGTATTCGGCGCTGCGCGCGTGGGCGGTCAGCGATTCGCCCCGGGCCAGCACGGAAGCGGTGTGACCCAGCTCGGACGCGCCCTGCTCGGAGCAGAAGATGATCGACGAACGCTTCTGGAAGTCATACACGCCCAGTGGCGAAGAGAAGCGCGCGGTGCCGGAAGTCGGCAGCACGTGGTTGGGGCCGGCGCAGTAGTCGCCCAGCGCCTCGCTGGTGTGACGGCCCATGAAGATCGCGCCGGCATGGCGGATCTGCGGCAACCAGGCCTGCGGATCGGCCACCGACAGCTCCAGGTGCTCGGGGGCAATGCGGTTGGCCACCTCGATGGCCTGCTGCATGTCACGCACCTGGATCAGCGCGCCACGGCCATTGATCGACTTCTCGATGATCTCGGCACGCTCCATGGTCGGCAGCAGCTTGTCGATGCTGGCAGCGACGCGATCAAGGAAAGCGGCGTCCGGGCTGACCAGAATCGCCTGGGCATCCTCGTCGTGCTCGGCCTGGGAGAACAGATCCATGGCGATCCAGTCCGGGTCGGTCTGGCCGTCGCAGACCACCAGGATCTCCGAAGGGCCGGCGATCATGTCGATGCCGACCTGGCCGAACACATGGCGCTTGGCGGTCGCCACATAGATGTTGCCCGGGCCGACGATCTTGTCCACCTGCGGCACGCTCTCGGTACCGTAGGCCAGGGCTGCCACGGCCTGGGCGCCACCGACGGTGAACACACGGTCGACCCCGGCGATGCAGGCCGCGGCGAGTACCAGTTCGTTGACCTCGCCACGCGGGGTCGGCACTACCATCACCACCTCGCTGACCCCCGCGACCTTGGCCGGAATGGCATTCATCAGTACCGACGATGGGTACGACGCCTTGCCACCAGGCACATACAGCCCGGCACGGTCCAGCGGCGTGACCTTCTGGCCGAGGACAGTGCCGTCAGCCTCGGTGTACTGCCACGAGTCCTGCTTCTGCCGCTCATGGTAGATGCGCACGCGGTTGGCGGCCTTTTCCAGGGCCTCGCGCTGTACCGGGGTGATGCGCGTCAGCGCAAGCTCCAGGCGCTCGCGATCGAGGATCAAATCGTCGATCGTCTTGGCATCAACACCATCGAAACGCTGGGTGAACTCCACCAGTGCCTGGTCACCGCGCTCACGCACGGCCTTGATGATGTCGAGCACGCGCTGGTTGACCGCGTCATCGGACACACTTTCCCAGCTCAGCAGATGATCCAGATGTCGGGCGAAATCCTGGTCAGCGGCGTTGAGACGGGCAATTGCAGTGGACACGGTCATGGCGAGGGCCTCGTTATTAGCGGATGTTCAGGCGCCCTAAAGCTACCACTCCATCCGCGCGGGCACCTGAGAAAAAAGGCTATGACGCGGATAGACGGGCGCGACAGCGGAGGTCGCGCGCAGAGGTCAGCCGCGGTGTCGCGATTCGACGGCGTTGCGCAGGGTGTCGATCAGGCTCTGGATACGGGCGTGCTGCATCTTCATGGAGGCCTTGTTGACCACCAGGCGCGAGCTGATCGTGGCGATCAGGTCCTGGGGCTCGAGGCCGTTGGCGCGCAGGGTATTGCCGGTGTCGACCACGTCGATGATCTTGTCGGCAAGGTTGATCAGTGGCGCCAGCTCCATGGAGCCGTACAGCTTGATGATGTCGACCTGGCGGCCCTGTTCGGCATAGTAGCGCTTGGCTACATTGACGAACTTGGTAGCCACGCGCAGGCGGCCTTTGGGCTCTGGTGCGCCGGTTACGCCAGCGGTCATCAGCTTGCACTGGGCGATCTGCAGGTCCAGGGGTTCGTACAGGCCCTGGCCACCGTATTCCATCAGCACGTCCTTGCCGGCCACACCGAGGTCGGCGGCGCCATGCTCGACATAGGTCGGGACATCGGTGGCACGCACGATGAGCAGGCGCACATCATCCTGCGTGGTGGGGATGATCAGCTTGCGGCTCTTGTCCGGGTTCTCGGTCGGCACGATACCGGCCTCGGCCAGCAGTGGCAGGGTATCGTCGAGAATACGGCCTTTGGATAGCGCGATGGTCAACATTGGAACGTCGGTCCTTAAGCGTCTACTGCCGGCCGGGCTCAGCAGCCCGACCGCATACGATTCGGCTGGCGCGTCCCTGCGCCACGGTGACTGCTAGCCCGGCACGCGACGGATTTTCGCGCCCAGCATCTGCAGTTTCTCCTCGATGCACTCGTAGCCACGGTCGATGTGGTAGATGCGATCGATCAGGGTGTCGCCTTCGGCGACCAGCGCCGACAGCACCAGGCTGGCGGAAGCACGCAGGTCGGTGGCCATTACCGGCGCACCTTTGAGCGCCTTGACGCCAGTGACGATGGCAGTGTTGCCCTCGACCTGGATCTGCGCGCCCATGCGGTGCATTTCATACACGTGCATGAAGCGGTTTTCGAAGATGGTCTCGATCACCGCGCCAGTGCCTTCGGCGATGGCGTTGAGTGAAATGAACTGCGCCTGCATGTCGGTCGGGAACGCCGGGTACGGAGCGGTACGCAGGTTAACGGCCTTCGGCCGCTTGCCGTGCATGTCCAGCTCGATCCAGTCTTCGCCGGTGGTGATGTCGGCGCCGGCTTCCTTGAGCTTCTCGAGGACAGCTTCGAGGATGGTCGGGTCGGTATCCTTGACCTTGACGCGGCCACCGGTCACGGCAGCGGCGACCAGGTAGGTGCCGGTCTCGATGCGGTCGGGCATGACACGGTAGTTGGCCGAGTGCAAGCGCTCGACGCCATCGATGGTGATGGTGTCGGTACCGGCGCCCTGGATCTTCGCACCCATGGCGATCAGGAAGTTGGCCAGGTCGACCACCTCCGGCTCACGGGCGGCGTTCTGCAGCACGCTGCGGCCCTTGGCCAGGGCGGCGGCCATCATGATGTTCTCGGTGCCGGTGACGCTGACGGTGTCGAAGAAGAAGTGCGCGCCACGCAGGCCGCCTTCGGGGGCCTTGGCCTTGATGTAGCCGCCTTCGACGTCGATCTTCGCGCCCATGGCCTCCAGACCGCGGATGTGCAGGTCGACCGGACGCGAACCGATGGCGCAGCCCCCCGGCAGGGCCACTTCGGCCTCACCGAAGCGGGCCACCATGGGGCCGAGCACCAGGATCGAGGCACGCATGGTCTTGACCAGCTCGTAGGGAGCGACCAGGGTCTTGATGGTACGCGGGTCGATCTCCACCGAGAGCTTTTCGTCGATCACAGGCTCGATGCCCATGCGGCCGAACAGCTCGATCATGGTGGTGATGTCGTGCAGGTGCGGCAGGTTGCCGACCGTGACCGGGCCATCGCACAGCAGGGTGGCCGAAAGGATCGGCAGGGCGGAGTTCTTTGCGCCGGAAATGCGGATCTCGCCATCGAGACGCGCGCCACCAGTGATAATAAGTTTGTCCATACGTATCTCGCCGCCAAGTAGGCTCAGGTGCGCTCAGCCCAGGCTGCGCTGCTGAAGAATTTCATAGTTACCGCGTGAATGCTGCCGTTGGCGATCCACGGATTGAGGTGAGCATAGATCGCCTGCTGACGCTTGACCGGGCTCTGGCCGGCCAGCTCGTCGCTGATCACGTTCAACTGGAAGTTGCAGCCTTCGCCTTCAACTTCGACCTGGGTTCCCGGCAATTTCTCTTCCAGAAAGCTTTTAACTTCTACGGCCTGCATGCTCAACCTCGATCGGCGCCCAACGCGCGCGGGTCGGCCATCATACAAAAAAGCCCCTCGCCTGCGAAGCCCATGAAGGGGCGCACTGACCGAGGGGCCTTTCCCGAACGGCAGGGCATCAGCCCGCCAATACCTCATCGAGGTCATAGACCCCGGCAATTTCCTGCATGTTCTCGGGGATACCGCGCAACTCCCAGGTTTTTCCAGCCGCCTGGGCATCGCGCATGAACCCCAGCAGCAACGACAGGCCGACGCTGCTCGACTTGACCACCGCAGTGCAATCGAACACCAGGCGCGCCTCGCCACTGGCGGCGATCAACGCCTTGCCCTGTTTGCGCAGGGCCGGGCCGCTGCGATAATCCAGCACGCCGGCCAGGGCAAGAACGCCCGGCGCGGCCATGCTCACGGCGGCGTCGCTCATTTGACTTCCTTATCCGGCGAGCTGTCGGCTGTTTCCTTGGCCTTGGCCACTTCACCGGCCCAACCGTCGATGGTCTTGTCCAGGTTGTTGCCATTACGCTGCATGGCATCCTGGAACTGGTCGCGGAACAGCTTGCCGATGTTGATGCCGTTGACGATGACGTTACGCACCTTCCACTCGCCGTCCAGCTTGACCATGGTGTACTGCACCGGATAGACCGCACCGTTGGTGCCGGTGATCTTCATGCCGACGCTGGTGCGATCGTCAGCCTCGGTCTTGGCCGGGTCGACGGTGATGCCCTGGTTGTTGTACTCCAGCAAGGCGTTGCCATAGAACTGCATCAGGCTGCGCTTGAAGTTCTCCTGGAAGCGCTGCATCTGCTCGGGCGAGGCCTTGCGCGAATACTTGACCGTCATGATGCTCTTGGAGATGCCGTCGGCATCGACCACCGGGCCAAGATTGGCGTTGAGCGCGTTGTAGAACGCATTGGGGTCGGCCTTGTACTGCTCCTTGTTGCTCTTCAGGTCGCTGAGCAACTGGGTGGTGGTGCCCTGGATCACATCACGGGCAGACTGCCCCGGCGCCGCCAGGGCCAGCAGGGGGAAGGCCGCCAGCAGAACCAGCAGGCCACGTCGCAGGATCGAAATCATGGAAACTCCTTAATTAGCCGGTTGAGCTTCTTTCGGTTCCTTGCCCACCGAGTTGAGCAGGAACTTGCCGATCAGATCTTCCAGCACCAGCGCCGACTGCGTGTCGTGGATGGTGCTGCCATCCTTGAGAACCACGTCCTCGCCGCCCACGCTGATGCCGATGTACTTCTCGCCCAGCAGGCCGGCAGTCAGGATCGAGGCAGTGGAGTCGGTCGGCAGGTTGTCGACATGCTTGTCCAACTGCAGCGTCACCCGACCGGTGTAGGAGTCGCGATCCAGATCGATGGCGGTGACCTTGCCGATGGTCACACCGGCCATGGTCACTTTAGCTCTGACCGTCAAACCGGCGATATTGTCGAAGTACGCATAAACTTTATATGTGTCGCTGCTCGGGCTGGCCGACAGCCCGCTGACACGCAGGGCCAGCAGCAGCAGCGCCAGGATCCCGGCCAGGAGGAACAGGCCGACACCGATTTCCAGGGTGCGGTTTTGCATCAGAAATCTCCAAACATCAAGGCGGTCAGAATAAAGTCCAGACCCAGGACTGCCAACGAGGCATAGACCACGGTCTTGGTGGTGGCACGGCTGATCCCTTCTGAAGTGGGCTCACAGTCGTACCCCTGGAATACGGCGATCCAGGTGACGACGAAGGCGAACACCAGGCTCTTGATCAGCCCGTTGAGCACGTCGTCGCTGAAAGAGACGCTGTTCTGCATGTTGCCCCAGAACGAGCCTTCGTAGACGCCCAGCCAGTCCACGGCAACCCACGAGCCGCCCCAGATGCCCACCACACTGAAGATCAGCGCCAGCAGCGGCAGCGAAATGAAGCCGGCCCACAGGCGTGGCGCCACGATGTACTTGAGCGGGTCGACGCCGATCATTTCCAGGCTCGACAACTGCTCGGTGGATTTCATGTTGCCGATTTCGGCGGTCAGCGCGGAGCCCGCGCGACCGGCAAAGAGCAATGCAGTGACCACTGGCCCCAGCTCGCGCAGCAGGGTCAGGGCGACCATCTGCCCCACCGCCTGTTCCGAGCCGTACTTGTTGAGAATGCTGTAGCCCTGCAGGGCCAGCACCATGCCGATGAACACGCCGGACACGACGATGATCGCCAGCGACAGCACGCCCACCGAATACAGTTGCTTGACCAGCAGCTGGAAACCGCCGCCGATACCACTGCGCCCGCCCAGCGAATGGCCGAGGAACAGGCACGAGCGTCCCAGCACGGCCAGCACATCGATGGCCGAACGGCCGAACAGACGGATACGTTCGAGTAAGGATTTTCTGCGCATCAACGCGTCCCCAGCAGATCGGCGCGGTAGTCAGGCGCAGGGAAGTGGAAGGGTACCGGGCCATCCGGGTCGCCTTTCATGAACTGGCGGATGCGCGGGTTGTCCGAGCCCATCAATTCGTCCGGCGTGCCCTGCCCCAGCACCTGGCCATCACCGACCACATAGATGTAGTCGGCAATGCTCGCGGTTTCCGCAAGGTCATGGGACACCACGATGCTGGTGATGCCCAGGGCATCGTTGAGCAGGCGGATCAGGCGCACCAGTACGCCCATGGCGATCGGGTCCTGGCCGACGAACGGCTCGTCGTACATGAGGATCTGCGGGTCGAGGGCGATCGCTCGGGCCAGCGCCACACGGCGCTTCATGCCACCGGACAGCTCGTCGGGCATCAGGTCGATGGCGCCGCGCAGGCCCACGGCCTGCAGCTTCATCAGCACGATGTCGCGGATCATCTCGTCCGACAGCTGCGTATGCACCCGCAGCGGGAAGGCCACGTTCTCGAACACATCCAGGTCGGTGAACAACGCACCGCTCTGGAACAGCACGCCCATCTGCTTGCGCGCATCGAACAGGTCGCCCCGCGACAGCGCGGGCAGGTTCTGCCCATTGACCCAGACTTCGCCGCCGGCCGGGCGCAACTGCGCGCCCATCAGGCGCAGCAAGGTGGTCTTGCCGCACCCCGAAGGCCCCATGATGCCGGTGACCTTGCCGCGGGGAATGCGTATGTCCACGTTGCTGAAAATGCTGCGCGAACCGCGCTTGAAGGTGACGCCCTTCAACTCGACCGCGTAGGCGCTATCCACACTCATCTAGACTCCTTGCTAGTGCAGCCTCGTCATAGTGGACGCCTGCCTTCATCTGGAAGGCACACAGGTCCCCGGCGGGCCGAATAGCGGCGAACTATAGCACCGCTGATAGGCCCGCCCCAAGGCCGTCACCCCACTCGTTCAGGGCGCAGACAGGCAAGCGCGGCATCCATATGACATTCGAAGGATGAGCCTTTCACACATTGCGGCTATAATCGCCGCCTTTTCATCAGGCATTGCGTTTCGACATGACTCAATCCAGCGAGCTGATCCAATCCGCCCAGCGCACCCTGCGCCTCGAACTCGAGGCCGTGGAGGCCCTGCTGGCCCGCATCGACGGGGACTTCGTCAAGGCCTGCGAACTGATCCTGGCCAGCAAGGGACGGGTCGTGGTGGTAGGCATGGGCAAGTCGGGGCACATCGGCAACAAGATCGCCGCCACCCTGGCCAGCACCGGCACCCCGGCATTCTTCGTGCACCCGGCCGAGGCCAGCCATGGCGACATGGGCATGATCACCCGTGACGATGTCATTCTTGCCCTGTCCAACTCCGGCAGCACCGCCGAGATCGTCACCCTGCTGCCCTTGATCAAGCGCCTGGGCATCCAGATGATCAGCCTCACCGGCAAACCGGACTCGCCCCTGGCCCAGGCCGCCGAAGTCAACCTCGACGCCAGCGTCGCCCAGGAAGCCTGCCCGCTCAACCTGGCACCCACCTCTTCCACCACCGCGGCGCTGGCGCTGGGCGACGCCCTGGCCATTGCCCTGCTGGAGGCTCGCGGCTTCACCGCCGAAGACTTCGCCTTCTCCCACCCGGGCGGCGCGCTGGGCCGTCGCCTGCTGCTGAAGGTCGAGAATGTCATGCATGCCGGCGAAGAACTGCCCGTGGTAAAGAGCGGCACCCTGCTCAAGGACGCGCTGTTTGAAATGTCTCGCAAAGGTTTGGGCATGACCGTGGTGCTGGGTAACGACGGCAAGCTGGCCGGAGTCTTCACCGACGGTGACCTGCGCCGCAGCCTGGACCGCAACATCGACGTGCACAAGACGCTCATCGACGAAGTGATGACCGTGCACGGCAAGACCGCCCGGGCCGAGATGCTCGCCGCCGAGGCACTGAAGATCATGGAAGACCACAAGATCAGCGCGCTGGTGGTTGTCGACCAGGACGACCGCCCGACCGGCGCCCTGAACATGCACGACCTGCTGCGCGCCGGAGTGATGTAAATGAACCAGGACCTGATGCAACGCGCCAAGGCCATCAAGCTGGCCGTGTTCGACGTCGATGGCGTGCTCACCGATGGCCGCCTGTACTTTCTCGAGGACGGCAGCGAATTCAAGACCTTCAACACCCTCGACGGCCACGGCATCAAGATGCTAATGGCCTCGGGCGTGACCACCGCGATCATCAGCGGGCGCAAGACCCCCGTGGTCGAGCGCCGGGCCAAGAACCTCGGTATCCAGCACCTGTTCCAGGGCCGCGAGGACAAACTGGTGGTGCTGGACGGCCTGCTCGCCGAACTCAATCTAAGCTATGAACAGGTCGCCTACCTCGGCGACGATCTGCCCGACCTGCCGGTGATCCGCCGCGTCGGTCTGGGCATGGCGGTGCAGAATGCCGCGGCCTTCGTTCGCCAGCACGCCCACGGCGTTACCCAGGCCCGCGGCGGCGAAGGCGCCGCCCGCGAGTTCTGTGAACTGATCATGCAGGCCCAGGGCACCCTGGACGCTGCCAACGCCCATTACCTGTAAGGCTGCCCATGCTCAGCAAGAAGATCAGAAATGTCGCGCTGCTAGGCGGGATTGCCGCCGTGCTGGTTGCGGTAGGCTATTGGAACATCAGCCCGGAAAGCTTCCTCGAGCAACCCCAGGCCCAGGTCGACCAGAGCGCCATCGACTACTACGCGATCAACGCCCACAGCCTGCAGTTCCTGCCCGACGGCAAGCTGCAGTACGAGATGACCGCCGCCAAGGTCGAGCACCTCAAGGCCAGCGAGGTCACCCTGGTGACCACCCCCGACCTGCACATGTACCGTGGCACCGAGTACCCCTGGCATGTGCAGAGCAAGCGCGCCGAGGTCAACCCGGACGGCACCGAGGTGGAGCTGATCGACGAAGTGCGCGTGGCGCGCACCGACGAGAAGCAACGCGAAACCATCATCACCAGCACACGCATGACCGTGTTCCCGCAGAAGCAATATGCGCAGACCGAGCAAGCCGTTAGAATCGACGGCGCCGGTGGCACGACTACGGGCAAAGGAATGAAAGCGTATTTGAAAGAAGGCAGGATGGACCTGCTCTCTAACGTAAGAGGACAGTATGAGGCTCGTTAAAACCATCCCCCTTCTGCTCAGCCTGGGCGTAGCACTGGGAAGCGCGAGCGCCTTCGCCCTGCCGAACGACCGTGACCAGCCGATCCGCATCCAGGCGGACAACGCCCACCTGGACGACAAGCAAGGCGTCGCCACCTACACGGGCGATGTGATCATCACCCAGGGTTCGATGATGATCAAAGGCAACACCGTGACCATGACCCGCGCCGCCAATGGCGATATCGACGTGGTCACCTCGGTGGGCAACCTGGCCTACTTCGAGCAGCAGCAGAGCGCCGCCAAGCCCGACAAGATGAAAGGCTGGGCCGTGACCATCCAATACCAGGCGCAGAAAGACGTGGTGATCCTCACCGACCGCGCCAAGGTCGAGAACGAAGGCAACACCACCGAAGGCGAGAAGATCGTCTACAACACCAAGACCCAGGTGGCTACCGCCGGGCGCGGTGGCAACGTGACTGCACCGCGTCAGCGTATCGACATGGTCATTCAACCGAAGAAAAAGGCCGAGTAAATGGCAACCCTCAAAGCCCAGCACCTGGCCAAGAGCTACAAGGGCAGGCAAGTCGTGCGCGACGTCAGCCTGTCCATCGACAGCGGCCAGATCGTCGGCCTGCTCGGCCCCAACGGCGCCGGCAAGACCACTTGTTTCTACATGATCGTCGGCCTGGTCCAGGCCGACCAGGGCCGTGTGCTGATCGACAGCCTCGACGTCAGCCACCAGCCCATGCACGGGCGCGCACAGGCCGGTATCGGCTACCTGCCGCAGGAAGCCTCGATCTTCCGCAAGCTGTCGGTGGCCGACAACATCATGGCCATCCTCGAGACCCGCAAGGACCTCGACCGCGAAGGCCGACGCAAAGAGCTGGAAAGCCTGCTGCAGGAATTCCACATCAGCCACATCCGCGACAACCTGGGCATGAGCCTGTCCGGTGGCGAACGTCGCCGGGTCGAGATCGCCCGCGCCCTGGCCACCGCACCCAAGTTCATCCTGCTGGACGAACCGTTCGCCGGTGTCGACCCGATTTCCGTCGGCGATATCAAGCAGATCATCCACCACCTCAAGAACAAGGGCATCGGCGTACTGATCACCGACCACAACGTTCGCGAGACCCTGGACATCTGCGAGACGGCCTACATCGTCAACGATGGCCAACTGATCGCCGAAGGCGATGCCGAGACCATCCTGGCCAACCAGCTGGTCAAGGAAGTTTACCTGGGGCATGAGTTCCGACTCTGACCGCAGGCCTGCCCGGAGCACTGGCGAATGCGCCTGATCGGGGCTTAAGTTGTTACAGTGCTCTAGGCAAACGCTGCAATTTCAGGCATATAACTTGCTTAAAGTCGGCGCCCAAGCGCCCTACGTGTAGTGGATGGCGCATGCGCGCCGGCAACAAGGTATTAAGCCCCAGCCATGAAACCATCGCTCGTCCTAAAAATGGGCCAGCAACTGACGATGACACCTCAGTTGCAACAGGCCATCCGCCTGCTTCAGCTCTCCACCCTGGACCTCCAGCAGGAAATCCAGGAAGCGCTGGAGTCCAACCCGATGCTCGAACGTCAGGAAGACGGCGAGGACTTCGACAACAGCGACCCGATGGCGGACAACGCCGAGAACAAGCCGGTCGCCGAAGCCCAGGACAACAGTTTCCAGGAAACCTCCAGCAGCAATACGGAAAACCTCGAGGACGGCGAGTGGGCCGAGCGGATCCCCAACGAATTGCCGGTCGACACCGCCTGGGAAGACATCTACCAGACCAGCGCCAGCAGCCTGCCAAGCAACGATGATGACGAATGGGACTTCACCACTCGCACATCGGTGGGCGAGAGCCTGCAAAGCCACCTGCTGTGGCAGCTCAACCTGGCGCCGATGTCCGACACCGACCGCCTGATCGCCGTCACCCTGATCGACAGCATCAACGCCCAGGGCTACCTGGAAGACACCCTCGAAGAAATCTGCGCCGGTTTTGACCCGGAGCTGGACATCGAGCTGGACGAGGTCGAGGCAGTACTGCACCGCATCCAGCAGTTCGAGCCTGCCGGCATTGGCGCCCGCACCCTCGGCGAATGCCTGCTGCTGCAACTGCGCCAGCTGCCGGCCTCGACACCCTGGATGAGCGAGGCACAGCGCCTGGTCACCGACTTCATCGACCTGCTCGGCAGCCGTGACTACAGCCAGCTGATGCGCCGCATGAAGCTCAAGGAAGACGAGCTGCGCCAGATCATCGAACTGGTGCAGAGCCTTAACCCGCGCCCAGGCTCGCAGATCGAGTCCAGTGAACCCGAGTACGTCGTGCCCGACGTCATCGTGCGCAAGGACAGCGAGCGCTGGCTGGTCGAGCTCAACCAGGAGGCAGTGCCGAAGCTGCGCGTCAATCCGCAGTACGCCGGCTTCGTCCGTCGTGCCGACACCAGCGCCGACAACACGTTCATGCGCAATCAGTTGCAGGAAGCGCGCTGGTTCATCAAGAGCCTGCAGAGCCGCAACGAGACGCTGATGAAAGTGGCGACGCAGATCGTCGAACACCAGCGTGGCTTCCTCGACCATGGCGACGAGGCGATGAAACCGCTGGTCCTGCATGACATCGCCGAGGCGGTGGGCATGCACGAATCGACCATTTCCCGGGTGACCACGCAGAAATACATGCACACCCCACGCGGCATCTACGAACTGAAATACTTTTTCTCGAGCCACGTGAGCACCGCCGAAGGCGGCGAATGCTCGTCCACGGCAATCCGCGCGATCATCAAGAAACTGGTGGCTGCGGAAAATCAGAAAAAGCCATTGAGTGACAGCAAGATCGCTGGTTTACTGGAGGCACAAGGCATCCAGGTAGCCCGTCGCACCGTCGCCAAGTATCGCGAGTCGTTGGGGATCGCCCCATCAAGCGAGCGCAAGCGGCTGATGTAGCCCCCGGATGTGCCACAGCGTTTCAGTGGCAGGTGCAACACCTGCCTCTTTATGCACGGGCAACAAAGGAGAAGCTGTATGCAAGTCAACATCAGTGGACAGCATGTAGAAGTCACCCAACCACTGCGCGATTACGTGCTCGAGAAGCTCGCCCGGGTGGAGGGTCATTTCGACAAGATCACCAACGTGACGGTGATCATGAAAGTCGAGAAGCTTCAGCAGAAGATCGAAGCCACGCTCCAGATTCCCGGCGGTGAGGTGGTGGCAAACGCCGAACACCAAGACATGTATGCAGCCATCGATGCCCTGGCCGACAAGCTCGACCGTCAACTGAAAAAGCACAAGGAAAAACAGCAAAGCCTGCTGCAAGGCGCAGCCGCCCGCTGATCCCCCTCATCCATGATCCGACTTGAAACCATCCTGACCCCCGGCCGTTCCCTCGTGAACGTGCCGGGCGGCAGTAAGAAGCGCGCCCTGGAAAAGGTCGCCAACCTGATCGCCGAGCAAGTACCCGAGCTGGAGATGCAAGACGTCTTCGACAGCCTGTGGGCTCGCGAAAAACTGGGCTCCACCGGTTTTGGCAATGGCATCGCCATTCCCCACTGCCGCCTGACAGGTTGCAGCGCGCCTGTCAGCGCCCTGCTGCACCTGGATGCCCCCATCGATTATGATGCCATCGATGGCGCCCCGGTCGACCTGCTGTTTGTCCTGCTGGTCCCGGAAGCCGCCACCGACGCCCACCTTGAACTGCTGCGCCAGATCGCCAGCATGCTCGATCGCAAGGAGGTCCGCGATCGCCTGCGTGCCGCCGACAGCAGCGAGACCCTCTACCAGGTCGTCCTGGACGTACAGAACGAGCACTGAACATGCGCCTGATCATCGTCAGCGGTCGCTCCGGCTCCGGCAAGAGCACCGCCCTCGACGTGCTGGAAGACAACGGCTACTACTGCATCGACAACCTGCCCGCCGGGCTGTTGCCGCAGCTGGCCGAAAACGCCTTGATCAACACAGAGCTGTTGCAACCCAAGGTTGCGGTCTCGATCGATGCGCGCAACCTGCCCAGCCATCTGTCACGCTTCCCGCAGTTGCTGGAGGAGGCACGTTCCCGGCATATCCAGTGCGACGTGCTGTACCTGGATGCCGACGAAGACACCCTGCTCAAGCGGTTCTCGGAAACCCGCCGCCGCCACCCACTGACCAACGACAGCCGTTCGCTGGCTGAGGCAATTCGGGTGGAGAGCGAGCTGCTGGGGCCGATTGCCGACCTTGCCGACCTGAAGATCGACACCACCAACCTGAACCTGTACCAGTTGCGTGACTCGATCAAGCTGCGCCTGCTCAACCAGCCCGAGCCCGGCACTGCGTTTCTCGTCGAGTCGTTCGGTTTCAAGCGTGGCATGCCGGTGGACGCCGACCTGGTGTTCGACGTGCGCTGCCTGCCCAATCCGTACTGGAAGCCGGAACTTCGCGAACATTCCGGCCTCGAACAGCCGGTGATCGACTACCTGGCCGCGCAGCCGGACGTCGAGGAGATGTTCCAGGACATTTCCAGCTACCTGCTCAAATGGCTGCCGCGCTTCGCCGCCAGCAACCGTGCCTATGTCACCATCGCCATCGGCTGTACCGGCGGCCACCACCGCTCGGTGTACATTACCGAACGGCTTGGCCAACTGCTCCAGCAATCCCTGAAAAACGTCCAGGTCCGCCACCGCGACCTCTAGCCACAGGATCCGCCCCACGATGCCCGCCCGCGAAATCACCATCATCAACAAGCTGGGCCTGCATGCGCGGGCGGCCGCCAAGTTCGTCGGCGTGGCCGGGCGCTTCCCCTGCCAGGTACGTGTCGGGCGCGCGCCGGACAAGCTGGTGGACGGCAAGAGCATCATGGCGGTGATGATGCTCGCCGCCGGCAAGGGCACCCAGGTGCACCTGCTCACCGAGGGTGAGCAGGACACCGACGCCATGGAAGCGTTGGTCACGTTGATCGAGAACTTCTTCGACGAAGGCGAATGAGCCAGGCGAGGACGGCAAACGGATAACTGGAGCGTGGGATCGGCTTGCCCAGCGATACCAGTGTCGCCGGTACGATGCATCGCGGGGCAAGCCCGCTCCCACGCCAATACTGCGATGACTGCTTCGCCAGCAAGGCTGGCTCCAGCAGTTTCTGAGCTGCGGCGTCAGGACATCGCCGTGTCCATCACCATCATCAGACAGAACCCGACACACAACCCCAGGCTCGCCAGGCGGTGATGCCCGTTGCTGCGTGACTCTGGAATGATCTCCTGGGTCACCACCAGCAGCATCGCCCCCGCCGCACAGGCCAGGCCCAGCGGCAGCAACAGTTCGGCGATGTTCACCAGCCAGGCACAGATCACCGCGGCCAGCGGCTCGACCAGCCCCGATGCCGCACCGATCAGGAACGCCTTGAAGCGCGGCATGCCCGCCCCTGCCAGCACCAGCGCGATCACCAGGCCCTCCGGCACATCCTGCAGCGCGATGCCCATGGCCAGGCTATCGGCATCAGGCATTCCGCCACCGGCGGAAACCCCGATGGCCATGCCTTCGGGGATGTTGTGGGCAATGATGGCAATGACGAATAGCCAGATCCTGGCAGCAATCACCGGTTGCTGATCGCTGCCGACCAAAGCCTCCGGTGAGGCGCCTGAAACCTTGAGATCGACCAGAAACAGGCACAGTGCGCCGAACAGCAGGCCGCCACTGATCACACCACCGGCGCCCCATGGGCTGAAGCCAATGGCCTGGGCCGCATCCAGCCCGGGAATGATCAGCGAGAACGCGGTGGCCGCCAACATCACCCCGGCCCCAAAACCGAGCAAGGTGTCGGCCACGGCCACTGGCATGTTGCGGATTACCAGCACCGGCACTGCGCCCAAGGCCGTCCCCAATGCGCACAGTGCTCCGCCCTCCAAGGCTCGCAACATGCGCGGTTGCAGGTCCAGCCAGGCGATGCCACGCGACACCAGCAATGCGGTGCCGACCAGCAACAGCACGGTCCCAAGCGCCAGGCGGAACAGGCGCACACTGCTGACAGACATCACCTCGGAGCGCATACCGGTCAGACTCACTTCAGGGCTTCAAGGTAGCGGCGTTCCACTTCGGTCCAGTCGACCACGTTGTAGAAAGCGCCAATGTACTCAGGACGGCGGTTCTGGTACTTCAGGTAATAGGCGTGCTCCCAGACATCCAAGCCGAGGATCGGCGTGTTGCCGTGCATCAGCGGGCTGTCCTGGTTACCGCTGCTCTCCACCACCAGGGTTTTCTGCGGGGTCACGCTGAGCCAGGCCCAGCCACTGCCGAACCGGGTCAGCGCGGCCTTGGTGAAGGCCTCCTTGAACGCCTCGAAACCACCGAGCTGCTGGTCAATGGCCTTGGCTACCTGACCCTCGGGTTGGCCACCGCCCTTGGGCGACATGACGGTCCAGAACAACGTGTGGTTGGCATGGCCACCGCCCTGGTTAACCACCGCCCCTTGCAGTTTCTCGGGCAGTTGCTTGACCGCGCCCACCAGTCGCTCCACCGGCCATTCGGCCCATTCGGAGCCCTCGATGGCGGCGTTGAGGTTGTTGATGTAGGTCTGATGGTGCTTGCTGTGGTGGATCTCCATGGTCTGGGTGTCGATGTGCGGTTCCAGCGCATCGTAGGCGTAGGGCAACGCAGGCAAGGTATGTGGCATGTCAATGGACTCCGTAGGCAGGTTTGCGATCCGTGATGTCCGCGAGCGCAACCAGCTCGCTGGCCGCGGGCGCCTGGCGGTTAAGCAGGCGCTCGGTACGCGGGTATTGGCCATACTCGGCGATGAAACTCAGCAGTTCGGTGTAGGTACGCCCGCTGTGGCGCAAGGCCGCGTCGCGCAGGGCCTGGGGCAGGCGCGGATCCTGGCTGGCCTGGAGCAGCCGCTGGTGCGCCGCGCACAGGTAGTCGGCGCTTTCGTGCGGCTGGTTCAGGCGCAGGTGCAGGTCGGCCAGGTTGTGGTGGGCGATGACCAGTGCAGCCACCGCCTCGTCGACGTCATGCCAGCGCTCGAACAGCACCTGGGCCAAGGCCAGTGCTTGCAGGTAGTGCTCCCGGGCGTCGACCAGCTCGCCCAGCTCGAACAGGCGGTTTGCATCTTGGGTGGTGCGTTTCCAATGCTGCATGACGTGCCTCCTGGGTGGCCCGGGTTCAGATGCCGCCGGCGGTAAGTTTTTCCGGGTCCAGCAGTGCTTCGAGCTGGTCCCGCGACAGGTCGGTGTGCTCCAGTGCCACATCGATGATCGGAAGCCCTTGCTTGTAGGCGGTCTTGGCGATCTCGGCGGCCTTCAGGTAGCCGATGATCGGATTCAGCGCGGTGACCAGGATCGGGTTGCGCGACAGCGCCTCCTTGAGCTTGGCTTCGTTGACCTTGAAGCTGGCAATCGCCTTGTCGGCCAGCAAACGGCTGACGTTGGCCATCAGCTCGATGCTCTCCAGCAGGTTGCGGGCGATTACCGGCAACATCACGTTGAGCTCGAAGTTGCCCGACTGGCCGGCCACGGCGATGGTCGCGTCGTTGCCGATCACCTGGGCGGCGACCATGGCGGTGGCCTCCGGGATCACCGGGTTGACCTTGCCCGGCATGATCGAAGAGCCTGGTTGCAGGCCCTGCAGCTCGATTTCACCAAGGCCGGCGAGCGGGCCGGAGTTCATCCAGCGCAGGTCGTTGGCGATCTTCATCAGCGCCACGGCAGCCGTCTTGAGCTGGCCCGACAGCGCCACGGCGGTGTCCTGGGAGCCGATCAGGGCAAACAGGTTCTCGCCAGGGGTGAACTCGACCTGGGTCAGGCCGCTCAACTGGCGGGCAAAGCCTGCGGCGAACTGCGGGTGGGCATTGATCCCGGTGCCCACGGCAGTGCCGCCCTGGGCCAGTGCCTGCAGGCTCGGCAGCGTGGCTTCGATATGCGCCTGGGCACCCTTGATCTGGGCGGCCCAGCCACCAAGCACCTGGCTCATGCGTACCGGCATCGCGTCCATCAAATGGGTGCGGCCAGTCTTCACGTGCTTGTGCACCTCGACTGCCTTGGCCTCGATCACCTGGGTGAGGTGGCGCAAGGCCGGCAGCAGCTGTTCGTGAAGGGCCAGGGCGGCGCTGACGTGAATGGTGGTGGGGATGATGTCGTTGCTGCTCTGGCCACAATTGACGTGGTCATTGGCATTGACCGGCTCGCCCAGCACATGGCTGGCCAGGGTCGCGATGACCTCGTTGGCGTTCATGTTCGAGCTGGTGCCGGAGCCGGTCTGGAACACGTCCACCGGGAAGTGCTGGATGAAATCCTCGGCGAGCAGCTGTTCCACCGCCTTGACGATGGCCGCGCCCTGCCCTGCGCTGAGCTGTTCCAGCTCGACGTTGGCCTTGGCCGCTGCGGCTTTGGCCAGCAGCAAGGCACGGATGAACTGGGTCGGCATCGGCTTGCCGCTGACCGGGAAGTTGTCGACCGCGCGCTGGGTCTGGGCACCGTACAGGGCCTGGGCCGGCACCTGCAGTTCACCCATGCTGTCGCGCTCGATACGGGTATCACTCATCTTCAAGTCCTTGCATCAGTTCTTCGGGAGAAATCGACGGCAGCAGCACGCAATTGGCGAGCTGCATCGCGTAGGGCTGCCAACGCTGGTTCTGTTCGAGGCGGTCGAGATTGCGCAGGTCGAGCAGCGGACGCCAGGCCTGGTCCAGGCACAGGCAGCGCCAGTGCCAGGGCAGCATGCGATCGTTGGCGGTATCTAGCAGCAGACGCAAGGCGGTCAAGGCCACCGACCACGGCGAGGTCTCGGTGCAGCACACCAGATAGCGGCCTTCGGCGAGGTAGTGCTCGATCAGGCGTGGCTCGTCGGGTTCCAGCGCGCAACGGATGCGCCGGCTGAGCCAGCGCCAGTTTTCCAGGTAGGGCAGTTCGTGGAGGACGGTTTTCATGAACATCATCGCCGAGTTACTGGATAATGATATTCATTATTAAGTGATAAATAGAATCAGTTCAAGCTAGACAATAGGCAAAATAAACCCGGCGCGATGGCCGGGTCGTTCGTCACGGAAAATGCTGATGCGTGTGAGTGGGTTTGCCCCGCGATAGCTGCAATGGCCTATCGCGGGGCAAACCCGCTCCCACCCGCCGCGCTGTCAGCTACCCGCGACCGTCATGCGCTCGATCAGCACCGAGCCGCTGTGGATATTGCTACGCGTCTCGATATCGCTGCCAATGGCGACGATCTGCTGGAACATGTCCTTCATGTTGCCGGCAATGGTCACTTCTTGCACGGCGTGCTGGATTTCGCCGTTTTCCACCCAGAAGCCAGCCGCACCCCGCGAGTAGTCGCCGGTCACCATGTTCAGCCCATGGCCCATCAGCTCGGTTACCAGCAGGCCACGGCCCATGCGCCGGATCAGTGCGGCCTGGTCCTCGACGCCGTGGGTGACGAACAGATTGTGCACGCCACCTGAGTTGGCGGTGCTCGGCAAACCCAGCTTGCGCCCCGAATAGGTGCCGAGGATGTACGACACCAGCTCGCCTTTGTCGACGAACGGCTTGGCGTAAGTGGCCAGGCCATCGCCATCGAACGCTGCACTGCCCAGCGCACGCGGGATGTGTGGCCGCTCGTCGAGGGTCAGCCAGGTGGGGAACAGGCGCTGGCCAAGGGTACCCTCGAGGAACGACGACTTGCGGTACAGGTTGCCGCCGGAAATTGCCGACAGGAAGCTGCCGAACAGGCCGCCGGCGAGCTCGGCCGAGAACAGCACCGGCACCTCGCAGGTAGGTACCGGACGGGCACCCAGGCGGCTTGCCGCGCGATGCGCGGCACGCAAGCCGATGCTACGCGGGTCGGCCAGCAACTGGCCTTGGCGATTGACGTCGTACCAATAGTCACGCTGCATCTGCCCATCGGCTTCGGCGATCATCACGCAGCTCAGGCTGTGACGGGTCGAGGCGTAGCCACCGATAAAACCATGGCTGTTGCCGTACACCCGCACACCCTGATGGGTATTGAGCGTGGTGCCGTCGGCGTTGCTGATGCGCTTGTCGGCATCGAACGCCGCCGCCTCGCAGGCCAGCGCCATCTCGATGGCTTTCTCCGGTTCGATGTCCCAGTCATGGTAGAGGTCCAGGTCGGGGATCTCACGGGCCATCAACGCGGCATCGGCCAGCCCCGAGCAAGTGTCCTCGGAGGTATGTTTCGCGATTGCCAGCGCAGCGGCAACCGTTTCGCGGATCGCCTCAGGGCCGCTGGCCGAAGTGCTGGCCGAACCCTTGCGCTGGCCTACGTAAAGGGTGATGCCGAACCCCTGGTCGCGATTGAACTCGACCGTCTCGACTTCGCGCTGGCGCACCGTGGTGGACAGCCCTTGCTCCAGCGACACCGCCACTTCGCAGGCGCTGGCGCCCTGGCGGCGCGCCTCGGCGACAATCGCCTCGACCTGCTCCTGCAACGCCGGCAGGTCCTTGGGGCCTACGCTCTGGACTGCACTCATGGTTTTCTCCACTGAAAATTCTGCGTACGGCTTGGGTCATTCTACGACCGGGCCGGACAAGCGGCCCCCGACTGGTTATCATGGCGGCGATTTCTTGCGGACGGCCCCCATGGTTGATTCTTACGACGACGCCTTCGATGGCGAAAAAAGCAAAACCCAGATCAAGCGCGAGCTGCATGCGCTGGTCGAGCTTGGTGAGCGCCTCACCACTCTCAAGGCCGACACCCTGGCTCGCCTGCCATTGACCGACGAGCTGCGCAAGGCGCTGGACGAGGCCAGCAAGCACACCGCCCACGGCGCTCGCAAGCGCCACATGTCGTTCGTCGGCAAGCTGATGCGCGTACAGGATCTGGACGCCATCCATGCCGTGCTCGAGCAGATCGACAGCTCCAGCCGCCAGTACAACGAGCGTTTCCACGGTCTCGAGCGCTGGCGCGATCGCCTGATCGACGGTAACGACGAAGACCTCGAGCGCTTCGTCAACGAGTTCCCCGACACCGATCGCCAGCATCTGCGCTCGCTGATCCGTCATGCCCAGCATGAAAAGGCGCGGAACAAGCCGCCAGCGGCAGCGCGTAAAGTGTTCAAGTACATCCGCGACCTCGACGAAACCCAGCGCGGCTTGCGCTGAGGCCATCGCGGGGCAAGTCGCATCGGCGCACCACCGTCCCCACGCTCGAAACCGTGGGGGCGTCGGTGCGCCGTGCGACTTGCTCCGCGATTGAACATCACCCACCGGTACCACCGACGGTGATCGCATCCAGCTTCAGGGTCGGCTGGCCAACGCCCACCGGCACCGACTGCCCATCCTTGCCGCACGTGCCCACGCCGCTGTCCAGCGCCAGGTCGTTGCCGACCATCGACACACCGCGCATCGCTTCCGGACCATTGCCGATCAAGGTCGCGCCTTTTACTGGCGCGGTGATCTTGCCGTCCTCGATCAGATAGGCCTCACTGGTGGAGAACACGAACTTGCCGCTGGTGATGTCCACCTGGCCACCGCCAAGGTTGGCGCAGTAGATGCCCTTCTTCACCGAGGCGATGATCTCCTGCGGGTCGCTGTCCCCGGCACGCATGTAGGTGTTGGTCATGCGTGGCATCGGCAGGTGCGCGTAGGATTCGCGCCGGCCATTGCCAGTTACCGCCATGCCCATCAGGCGGGCATTGAGCTTGTCCTGCATGTAGCCCTTGAGGATGCCGTTCTCGATCAGCGTGGTGCACTCGGTTGGCGTGCCTTCGTCATCGACACTGAGCGAGCCGCGACGGCCTTCGAGCGTGCCGTCGTCGACGATAGTGCACAGGCTTGAAGCCACCTTTTCACCGATGCGACCACTGAACGCCGAGCTGCCCTTGCGGTTGAAGTCGCCTTCCAGGCCGTGGCCGACCGCTTCGTGCAGCAGCACGCCCGACCAACCCGGGCCGAGCACCACCGGCAGCGTGCCGGCCGGAGCGGGAATCGCCTCGAGGTTGACCAGCGCCTGGCGCAGCGCCTCACGGGCGTAGCCCATCACCCGCTCTTCACTGAAATAGCGATAGTCGGTGCGCCCACCGCCGCCCTGCCCACCACGTTCGCGACGTCCGTTGTGCTCGACGATCACGCTGACGTTGAAACGCACCAGAGGACGCACGTCGGCGGCCAGGCTGCCATCGGCGGCAGCTACCAGGATGCGCTCCCACACCCCAGCCATGCTCACGCTGACCTGCTGGATGCGCGAGTCGAGGGCACGGGTGGCGGCATCGACGCGCTTGAGCAGCTCGACCTTCTCGGCGCGGGTCAGTACATCCAGGAGGTTGTCAGGCGCGTACAGGGCGGTCACGTCCTGGCTGCGGAAGGCTTGCACAGTGCCGTTCTGCCCGGCGCGGGAGATCGAGCGGGCGGCACGCGCCGCCGACGTCAGGGCTTCAAGGTTGATCGCATTGCTATAGGCAAACCCGGTCTTCTCGCCGGACTGGGCACGCACGCCAACGCCCTGGTCGAGGTTGAAGCTGCCTTCTTTGACGATACCGTCCTCCAGTGCCCAAGTTTCCGAGATCTGGCCCTGGAAATACAGGTCGGCGGCATCAATGCCGGGACCGGCCAACTCGCCCAGCACCGTCTGCAGGCTGTCGAGGGTCAACCCGCCCGGGGCCAGGAGCTGCTCACTGACGGTGGATAACATCTGGCTCATAGTCACTCCGAGGTATGCGCAGGCCGCAAGGCGTCCTGCGAGAAAAAGCGCCGGTGTGTTGTAACCGGCATGCGCGCCCGAATGGACGCCTGTTCTTCGATATCGCGCGTGGCAAGCAACACCGCCTCGCCTCGCGCCTGTTGCGCGACGATCCGCCCCCAGGGATCAACGATCGCCGCCTGGCCGTGGGTTTCCCGAGGCCCCGGATGTACGCCGCCCTGGGCGGCCGCCAGTACATAGCACTGGGTCTCGATGGCCCGTGCGCGAATCAGCACCTCCCAGTGCGCGGCGCCGGTCACCGCGGTGAACGCCGCTGGCGCGCTGATCAGTTCGGCCCCAGCGGCGCGCAAAGCGCTGTACAGCTCGGGGAAGCGCAGGTCGTAGCACACCGACAGGCCCAGGCGGCCCACCGGTGTGTCGGCCACCACTACCCGGCTGCCGTGGGCATAATCGTCCGACTCGCGGTAGCGGCCACGGTTATCGGCCACGTCCACATCGAACAGGTGCAGCTTGTCGTAGCGAGCGGCGATCTCGCCATCCTCGTCGATCAACAGCGAGCAGGCATGAGCCTTGGCCTCAGGCTGACCGGCCGGCGGCAACGGCAAGGTACCCGCGACTATCCATAACCTGTGGTCGCGGGCGGTGCGTTTCAACCATGGCAGGATCGGCCCCTCACCCAGCGCCTCGGCCCGACCAATGACCGCGGCGTCACGCCGGCCCATGGCGGCGAAGTTTTCCGGGAGCACCGCCAGCCGCGCGCCACCAGCGGCAGCCTGCTCGATCAGCACCGTGGCACGTTGCAGGTTGGCCAGCACATCGTCCTGGCTGACCATCTGGATCACTGCTGACGTCATGACCACCCCTGGGTTATTTATCAAAGGGTTTCACAAAGGTGATTTTAGGCTCTTTGACCGGTCCTTCGACGCGATAGTGCACGCTGGCGAAGCGCGCCACCCGATCACCGATCAGGCGATCAACGAGGAACAGCGCGCCACCCACCGCCGGTGCGCCGACAATCAATGCGGCGAGCGGAAGATTGTTGGTCACAGGCAATGTCACCAGCAGGTTGGCATCGACCCGGTCCCGGACAAAATCCATGGTGCCATCAAGCTCGAAGTTGCTCGAGGGCCCGGTGACGGTGATCGGCTTGCGCGTCACGTAGACCCCCTCGCTGGCTACCAGCAAGCCTTTGACCCGATCATAGGCCAGCCCTTTGCTGAAAAGGTCGGAGAAGTCCAGACGCAGGCGTCGGCCAATCGAATTGAAGTTGAGCAGACCGAACACCCGCAAAGCCTGGGCGCTGCCCTCGACCTCCACGAACTGGCCGCTGCGCAGGGCAGCGTCGAGGCTGCCGGAGTACCGATTGAGGCTTACCCAGGCCGGCGAGCCTGGCCAGCGGCCATCCACATCCATGCGGAAATCGCGGCTGGTGACCGTAGGGGCGAAACCCCAGGCCTTGAGGACATCGCCGAGATCCTTGCCGTCGATGCGCCCCTTGTACCAGCTCGAACTACTGCCCGGCTCGCCTTCCCAGCCACCAGTGCCGTCGATATGCAGCCCCTTGAGGTCCAGGTCGATGTCGCTCATCAGCATGCCCCGGGCTCCCTGGCGCAGCTTCAGCGTAGCGCTGCCAAACAGGTCGTCGCCGCGGTACAGTTTGTCGATGGTCAGATCCAGCGCGGGCACCTTGCGCGGATCGACATCAGCCAGGGGGTCAGGCGCATTCTCAGCCTGGGCTTCGTTAGGGTCGGCCGGCGGCAGGCGCAGGCTCTGCAGGCGGATGGACATTGGCGCGGTCTTGGCATCGGGAATACGCGCGTTGCCGATGACCTCCCTGCTGTCCACGCGCAGGTCCCAGGCTGGGCCGCCACGCAGCAGGCGAATCACTGCCTGGTTGAGGTCCATGCCGAATGCCTTGAGCTGGCCGATGCTCAGGTCAACGCTCTGCAAGTTCTGCCGGGCACTGCCGCCCGGATCCTTGCCGGCGAGGCGCTCCATCTGTTGCTGCCAAGGGGCCAGGTCCAGTGTCTCCAGCCGGCCACGCACCCTCAGGCCCTGGCCAGACGGCAAACTGGCCTCGCCTGTGCCCAACAACAGCTCGCCACGGCCCTGGGCCAGCCTGTCCGCAGGGGCGGCATAAGCGAAACGGGCCAGATCTGCGTAGCTGCCATCAATACGCCGTTCGGGGCCCTGCAGGGTCAGGCCGAAGCGGCTGTCGCGCGTCTCCCCGGCAGCTTTGCCAAACGGCGCCGGCAGGTCGATAGCGAGGCCCTTGAGTGATGAATTCACGATCAAGCGGTTATCGCGGCTGCCCAGTGTTACTTGCAACTGATACGGCAGCTCGCCCGAGGCTGGCAGTGGCTGCGTGTACTGCAACCAGTCGGTCAGGGCCTTGAGGGCAACCTGGCCACTGGCATTGATCCGGGTCTGGATCTGGCCCTGCCCTTCGGCGGTGATCTGGGCACTGACCGGTTTGCCGAAGGCGTGCAGGCTGATGTCCTTGCCGCTCAGGCCCTTGTCGATATCGAAGCTGAAGTTGCCCTTCAGCTGGCTCAGCTCCAGGGACGGAGGCGCCACTTTCAAGATGGCGTCGGCAGTCGCGAAATCCACCAGCACCTTGGGCCGCTGCCCGTGAGCCAGAGGAACATCGAGCTTGACCTTGCCTTTGAGCGGCCCCTCGCCCTCCCAGCCGGCGAATATTTCCTCGGTGCCGATAGGCGCTTGCTTGAGGATCTTCAGCCCGTCGCCGAGGCTGCCCGCAAAATCACCCTCCAAAAGCAGGTGGCTGGGCTGTCCACCTTCCACATGAGGGATGTCGACACTGACATCGCTGACCTGGGTGTCCAGCAGCAACCCTTTGTGAGCCTGGATGCGCACGCCGGTATCTTCGATATAGACATTGCCATCGACCTGTTGCACCTGCGGCCAGCCCGGCTGGAAATCCAGCGCCGCGTCATGCACCTTGAAGAACAGGCTGATATCGCGAGCGTGAGGGGGTGCATCATGATGCAGTGACCCCTGGTACTGGAAGTAGCCCTCGTCGACGCTGCCCTTGACGATGGCACTGCGCAGCCATTCGTCCAGAGCGGGGCTTAGCACCTCGGGCAGATACTTGGCGGTGTAGCGCCCGTCGCCCTCGGTGAGGCCTACCCGCAGGTCCATGTAGTCTTCATGGCCCGGCTGCAGGTGGATACGAATCAGAAAGTCCGCGGCAATCTTGCCCTCGTCGCCCAGCACCTTGATATAGGGGGCGACCAGGGTGAAGGCCTCCTTGTCCAGGGTCCAAGTGAGGCGGGCATTGGCTTTAGGGTAATGCCAGGGTTTGCCGAAAATCGGGTACAGGTGCAGCATGAATGCCTGGGTATCCAGGCGTAGCTCGCCTTGCCCGAGGTCACCGCTGATCGCCCCGGTGACATTACCGGCAGCAGGCGCGCCGTGATAGGCATCGAAGCCGACCTTTTCCAGATTGGCGGCGAACTGCAGCCGTTGGTCACCTTCGGCCTTGGGGCGGATGTCCAGGCGCACATTGCGCAGGGCACCCGTCACCTTGAGCGCGTCGACCACCGTCATCAGTTTGTCCGGCAATGGCGCCAGGGCGTCGATCAGCGGCGTCAGCGGTGTCAGGTCGAGCCGGTCAGCCTGCACTTGCCAGCTTTCCTCGGCTGGGCCCTGCCCCGGACGCTGAGCCAGTTGCAGGTGCGACTCCCAACGCGCCTTGCCAAGCGTCATGGCCAGAGAGTCGACAGCGACGTCAAAGCCCTGGTCCTGTCGCTGGAACCAGGCCGACAGCGCCAGGTTGTCCACGGTGATGGCCTTGCGCCCGGTATAGGCCCCCTTGAGCTGCGGAGCATTGAGACGAACCATCGCCCGTTGCAGTTGCCCTTGACTCCAGTCGATCCAGAACTCACCACCGGCACGCAAGGCACTGGCCTGCCATTGGCCTAGCAATCGCGGCGGCAACCAACGCGCCCAGTCGCTCTGCGGCAGGCTGAGATAGGCTTGTACACGTCCGTCGCGCCAGGTCTTGGCTGTGGCGCGGCTGTTCAGGCTCATCGCCAGGGGCTGGCCGTCGGGCAACGTGGCGCGCAGATCGACGCTTTGGCGTGAGGCCCCCGCCTGCACGCCGAGGCTGACGTAGGTAAGGGTCAGGGGATCGCGCTGCCATGGATGCAGGGTGACCTGGCTGTCGAAGACATCGACTCGTCCAAGTTGGCGCAGACGCGTGAGTGCCTGCGCCGGGTCAAGCGGAGCATCTTGCTGCTGCGGCAGGCCTTCAAGGGCCCAGACACCCTCCTGGTTTTCACGCAGGATCAATTGCAGGCCGCTGAGCTGGATCCGCGCCAGACGCACTTCACGCGCCTTGAGACTGGCCCACAGGTCAGGCACCAGCTTGACGTCGTCCAGACGCAACCCTGTGGCCCCCTCGCCCAGTTGCAGGTCGCGCACCCGCAGCATCGGTGCCAGGCCGCTCCAGCGCCCCTCGAGCGCCCCGACGTGCACGGGCATGCCCAAGGCCTGTTCGGCCTTGAGTTCGGCGTCTGCACGGTATTCGGCGACCAGAGGCACCAGTTGCCGACCGAGGCTGACATACAGCGCCACCAGCACCGCCAGCAGGGCGCAGATAACCAGCCCCCAGCGGGTCAAGGCGCTCAGAACGCGGGTCAGACGTTCCATGGCCGAGGCCCTCCAAGTCGTCCCTTAACTATGGCCGGTGTATAGCGCTTTGCCAGCCCATCCATGGGGCGACCGCTGTTAGAAAGGGTCAGAGCAGCACCACATCGTATTGTTCCTGGGAATACATGGACTCCACCTGGAAGCGGATGGTTCGCCCGATGAAAGCTTCAAGTTCGGCGACATTGCCCGACTCTTCGTCGAGCAGGCGGTCCACGACCTTCTGGTTGGCCAGCACACGATAGCCCTCGGCCTGGTAGGCACGGGCTTCCCGAAGAATCTCGCGGAAAATTTCGTAACAGATCGTCTCCGGTGTCTTCAGCTTGCCGCGCCCCTGACACGCCGCGCATGGTTCGCACAGCACCTGCTCAAGACTTTCCCGGGTGCGCTTGCGCGTCATCTGCACCAGGCCCAGCTCGGTGATGCCGATGATGTTGGTCTTGGCGTGATCACGCTCGAGCTGCTTCTCCAAGGTACGCAGGACCTGGCGCTGGTGCTCCTCGTCCTCCATGTCGATGAAGTCGATGATGATGATCCCACCGATGTTGCGCAGGCGCAGTTGCCGGGCAATCGCGGTGGCCGCCTCGAGGTTGGTCTTGAAGATGGTCTCTTCGAGGTTGCGATGACCGACGAACGCACCAGTGTTGACGTCGATGGTGGTCATCGCCTCGGCCGGGTCTACCACCAGATAGCCACCGGACTTGAGGGGTACCTTGCGCTCCAGCGCACGCTGAATCTCGTCTTCCACGCCGTACAGGTCGAAAATCGGCCGCTCGCCAGGGTAATGCTCCAGGCGATCGGCGATTTCCGGCATCAACTCGGCCACGAACTGGGTGGTCTTCTGGAAGGTCTCCCGCGAGTCGATGCGGATCTTCTCGATCTTCGGGTTGACCAGATCACGCAGGGTCCGCAGCGCCAGACCGAGGTCCTCATAGATGACCACGGGCGCTCCGCTGGTCTTGATCTGCGAGCCGATCTGCTCCCACAGGCGGCGCAGGTAGCGGATGTCCTGAAGGATATCCTCGGCACGTGCGCCCTCGGCCGCGGTACGCAGGATGAAGCCACCGGCGTCCTTCATCTCCTCCTGGGCCATGCTGTCGGTGACCACCTGCTTGAGGCGATCACGCTCGGCTTCATCTTCGATCTTGAGGGAGATACCGACATGGCTGCTGCGCGGCATGTAAACCAGGTAGCGGGACGGAATAGACAGCTGAGTGGTCAGGCGAGCGCCCTTGCTGCCTATGGGGTCCTTGGTGACCTGCACTACCAGCGCCTGGCCCTCATGGACCAGTGCGGTGATGGTCTCCACCGCAGACCCTTCGCGCTGGGAAATCTCCGAGGCATGGATGAACGCGGCCCGCTCCAGGCCGATATCGACAAAGGCTGCCTGCATGCCCGGCAACACCCGCACCACCTTGCCTTTGTAGATATTACCGACGATGCCACGGCGCTGGGTGCGCTCTACGTGCACCTCCTGCAGGACTCCGTTCTCCACCACTGCCACGCGTGATTCCATCGGGGTGATGTTGATCAGGATCTCTTCACTCATGGCGCGCTCTCGTCAGTGGTCTGGGGTAATGATGGATTGCTGCGGCGTGGCTGGCTAGCGCTGTGCGGAACCCTCTTGCAGTTGCCAACATGGCACGCCGAATTGCTCGAGCAGTTCGGCGGTTTCACTCAGGGGCAGCCCGACCACGGCCGAGTAGCTGCCCTCGATGCCGCTGACGAACACCGCGCCCAAGCCCTGGATCGCATAGCCACCGGCCTTGTCGAGCGGTTCGCCGCTGTCCCAGTAGCGCAGCGCCTCTTCGAAAGAGATGGTGCGAAAGCGCACGGTGGTGCTGACGCAGCGGCTGATACTGCGCTGGCCATCGGTCAGCGCAACGGCGGTAAGCACCTGGTGTTCGCGCTTGGAAAGGTCGCCAAGCATGGCCAACGCCTGCTCGCGTTCCTCCGGCTTGCCAAGGATCTGGCCATCGAGCACCACGGTGGTGTCGGCGCCCAATACCACCCCTGCGCCATCGGTGTGGGCGAAGCCCGCAACCGCCTTTGCCTGGGCCAGGCGCTCGACGTAGGCCGCCGGCGCTTCGCCCGGCAACGGGGTTTCGTCGATGGGCGCGCTGACCACTGTGAACGGCACACCGATCTGGGTCAGCAGTTCACGGCGGCGTGGCGAGCCGGAGGCCAGGTACAGCTGGGTCATGTGGACATCTCCCTGTCAGTGGCGGCGCGTCAGTGGATATGCAGACGATGGCGCAGGCCGCGCAGGGCAAAGCTGACCCACGGCCAAAGCAAGGCGCTGATCACCGCCGACCAGACCAGGGCCAGGGTCGGCAGGCGATTACCGGTCAGCGCGCTGAGCCACAGCTGGATCAGTTGGGCGATACCGAAGATCACCAGGATCACCAGGCTCTGCTGCCACATGGGGAACATGCGCAGGCGCTGCTGCAATGACAGCACCAGGAACGTGATCAAGGTAAGGATCAGGGCGTTCTGGCCGAGCAGGGTGCCATACAGCACATCCTCGGCCAAACCCAGCAGGAACGCGGTGGTCATACCGACCTTGCCCGGTACCGCAAGGGTCCAAAAGGCCAGCAACAGGGCCAGCCACATCGGCCGGAACACTTCCATGAACTGCGGCATGGGCGAAACGCTGAGCAACAGGCCAATGGCGAAGGTCAGCCAGATGGCCCAGCCGTTTCTGCTACGGGTGCTGGCCATTATTGTCTCCGGGGTTGGACGGGCGCGGCGGCCGGTTGGGCCGGCGCCGTGCCTGCAGCCGGCGCTGGGGTCGCGGAGGGCGAACCAGGTGGTTGCTGGGGGGCGCCAGCCGGTACCGCGGGAGCTGGCGCGGCCGGCACCTGGTTGTGGCTGGCCCCTTGGCGATCAGCTTCTTCCTGAGCGATCGCGGCCTCGGTGGCGCGCTCCTCGGGCGTGCGCCGGTCGCTGAACACCAGCAGCATATAGCGACTGCGGTTGAGCGCGGCGGTGGGGATGGCACGGACGATGGCGAAAGGCTGTCCGGAGTCATGAATCACTTCATTGACCGTCGCCACCGGATAGCCGGCCGGAAAGCGCTGGCCCATGCCGGAGCTGACCAGCAGGTCACCTTCCTTGATGTCGGCGGTGTCGGCCACGTGGCGCAGCTCCAGGCGCTCCGGGTTACCCGTGCCACTGGCGATGGCGCGCAGGCCGTTGCGGTTGACCTGCACCGGGATGCTATGGGTGGTGTCGGTGAGCAGCAGCACCCGCGAGGTGTACGGCATCAGCTCGACCACCTGGCCCATCAGGCCACGGGCATCGAGCACAGGCTGGCCGAGGAAAACGCCATCGCGCTCGCCCTTGTTGATCAGGATACGGTGGGTGAACGGATTGGGATCGACACCTATCAGCTCGGCAACTTCGACCTTCTCGTTGACCAGCGCCGAAGAGTTGAGCAGCTCACGCAGGCGCACGTTCTGCTCGGTCAGGGCGGCCAGCTTCTGCAGGCGCCCCTGCAGCAGCAGGGCCTCGGTCTTGAGTTTCTCGTTCTCGGCGATCAGTTCGGTGCGACTGCCGAACTGGCCAGCCACGCCCTGCCACGTGCGCTGCGGCAGATCGGTGATCCAGTAGGATTCCATCAGCACCAGGCCCATCTGGCTGCGCACTGGCTTGAGCAGGTCGAAGCGCGAGTCGACCACCATCAGCGCGACCGACAGCACGACCAGCACGAGCAGGCGAACGCCCAGCGAGGGGCCCTTGGAGAAAAGCGGTTTAATGGGCCGTTCCTCGTGGACGACTCAGGAGGTCATTGGACATGGGGCAATGCACCGGCCTGCTTGCGGTTGACGGAAAAGGCGCCCGGGCGGGCGCCAGCACAGCGCTTACTGGTAGCACTGTGCGTGCCACCTGTAAACCTGGACATACACTACTGCTTCAGCGATCACTCGCTGGAGAGGAGGTCCATGGCGTGCTTGTCCATCATCTCCAGGGCACGGCCACCGCCGCGGGCGACGCAGGTCAGCGGGTCTTCGGCGACGATCACCGGCAGACCGGTTTCCTGGGCAAGCAGCTTGTCCAGGTCGCGCAGCAGCGCGCCACCACCGGTCAGCACCAGGCCGCGCTCGGCGATGTCCGAGGCCAGCTCCGGCGGCGACTGCTCCAGGGCGCTCTTGACCGCCTGGACGATGGTCGCCAGCGATTCTTGCAGCGCCTCGAGCACTTCGTTGGAATTCAGGGTGAAAGCACGCGGCACGCCTTCGGCCAGGTTGCGGCCACGGACGTCGACTTCGCGCACTTCGCCGCCCGGGTAGGCGGTACCGATTTCCTGCTTGATGCGCTCGGCGGTGGATTCGCCGATCAGGCTGCCGTAGTTGCGGCGCACGTATGTGACGATGGCTTCGTCGAAGCGGTCGCCGCCGACGCGCACGGATTCGGCGTAGACCACGCCGTTGAGCGAGATCAGGGCGATCTCGGTGGTACCGCCACCGATATCGACGACCATCGAGCCGCGGGCCTCTTCGACCGGCAGGCCGGCACCGATGGCGGCGGCCATGGGTTCTTCGATCAGGAATACTTCACGGGCACCGGCACCGAGGGCCGATTCACGGATGGCGCGGCGCTCGACCTGGGTCGACTTGCACGGCACGCAGATCAGCACACGAGGGCTGGGCTGCAGGAAGCTGTTCTCATGCACCTTGTTGATGAAGTACTGCAGCATCTTTTCGCAAACGCTGAAGTCGGCGATCACGCCGTCCTTCATCGGACGAATGGCAGCAATGTTGCCGGGGGTGCGGCCCAGCATGCGCTTGGCTTCGGTACCGACTGCGACGACGCTTTTCTGGTTGCCGTGGGTACGGATAGCAACAACCGAGGGCTCATTCAGGACGATACCGCGCTCACGCACGTAGATAAGGGTGTTGGCAGTACCCAGGTCGATGGACAGATCGCTGGAAAACATGCCACGCAGTTTCTTGAACATGGGAAAGTGACCCTGGGGAAAGCGTGGGTAAAAAAGTGCGGCAAACTCTAGCAATGGCAGGGATTTTGGGCAAGGAGCCAATATGTTAAATTGGTTGTTTTTCCGAGCATGCCTGCCGATGTTCGCGGCCCTTTGACCGCCAGAATGCCGGCATGTTCCTCATCTGCGGACCCATTCCGTTTTTCGTTTCCCTGGAGATCCCCATGGCGCTTCAACGCTCCGACGTGGAAAAGATCGCCCATCTGGCCCGCCTGGGCCTGAATGAAGGCGAATTGCCACGCATCACCGATGCCTTGAACAGTATTCTCGGGCTGGTCGACCAGATGCAAGCCGTCGACACCTCTGGCATCGAGCCCCTCGCCCACCCGCTGGAAGCCACCCAGCGCCTGCGCCCCGACCAGGTCACCGAAAGCAACCAGCGCGACCGCTACCAGGCCGTCGCCCCGTCGACCGAAAACGGTCTGTACCTGGTTCCGAAAGTCATCGATTAAGGGATAGCGCCTGCCATGCATCAACTCACTCTGGCCGAAATCGCCCGCGGTCTCGCCGACAAGTCGTTCTCCTCGGAAGAACTGACCGGTGCCCTGCTGTCGCGCATCAAGCAGCTCGACCCGCAGCTCAACAGCTTCATCACCGTCACCCAAGCACAGGCCCTGGACCAGGCGCGCGCCGCCGACGCCCGCCGTGCCTCTGGTGAGACCGGCGCGCTGCTCGGTGCGCCGATCGCCCACAAGGACCTGTTCTGCACCAACGGCGTGCGCACCAGCTGCGGCTCGAAGATGCTCGACAGCTTCACCGCCCCGTACGACGCCACCGTGGTCGCCAAGCTGGCCGAAGCCGGCATGGTCACCCTGGGCAAGACCAACATGGACGAATTCGCCATGGGCTCGGCCAACGAGTCCAGCCACTACGGCGCGGTGAAGAACCCGTGGAACCTCGAGCACGTGCCCGGCGGTTCCTCCGGCGGCTCGGCCGCCGCCGTGGCCGCGCGCCTGCTGCCGGCCACCACCGGTACCGACACTGGTGGTTCGATCCGCCAGCCGGCAGCCTTCACCAACCTGACCGGCCTCAAGCCGACCTATGGCCGCGTATCGCGCTGGGGCATGATCGCCTACGCCTCGAGCCTCGACCAGGGCGGCCCGCTGGCCCGTACCGCCGAAGACTGCGCCCTGCTGCTGCAGGGCATGGCCGGCTTCGACGCCAAGGACTCTACCTCGGTCGACGAGCCGGTACCGGACTTCAGCGCCAACCTGAACGCCTCGCTGCAAGGCCTGCGCATCGGCCTGCCGAAGGAATACTTCGGCGCCGGCCTCGACCCGCGCATCGCCGACCTGGTTCAGGCCAGCGTCAAGGAGCTGGAAAAGCTCGGCGCGGTGGTCAAGGAAATCAGCCTGCCGAACATGCAGCATGCCATCCCGGCGTACTACGTGATCGCCCCGGCGGAAGCCTCCTCCAACCTGTCGCGCTTCGACGGCGTGCGCTTCGGTCATCGCTGTGAAGATCCGAAAGATCTGACCGACCTGTACAAACGCTCCCGTGGCGAAGGCTTCGGCGCGGAAGTGCAACGCCGCATCATGGTCGGCACCTACGCCCTGTCGGCCGGCTACTACGACGCCTACTACGTCAAGGCGCAACAGATCCGCCGCCTGATCAAGAACGACTTCATGGCCGCGTTCGCCGACGTCGACGTGATCCTCGGCCCGACCACGCCGAACCCGGCCTGGAAACTTGGCGCCAAGAGCAGCGATCCGGTCGCCGCCTACCTCGAAGACGTCTACACCATCACCGCCAACCTGGCCGGCCTGCCGGGCCTGTCGATGCCAGCCGGCTTCGTCGACGGCCTGCCGGTGGGCGTGCAACTGCTGGCCCCGTACTTCCAGGAAGGCCGCCTGCTCAACATCGCGCACCGTTACCAGCAAGTCACCGACTGGCACACCCGCGCCCCCAACGGCTTCTGAGGAGTTCACACATGCAATGGGAAGTTGTGATCGGGCTGGAGATTCATACCCAGCTCGCCACCCAGTCGAAGATCTTCTCCGGCAGCGCCACCACCTTCGGCTCCGAGCCGAACACCCAGGCCAGCCTGGTCGACCTGGGGATGCCTGGCGTGCTGCCGGTGCTCAACCAGGAGGCCGTGCGCATGGCGTGCATGTTTGGCCTGGCGATCGATGCCGAGATCGGGCCGCGCAACGTGTTCGCGCGCAAGAACTACTTCTACCCCGACCTGCCCAAGGGCTACCAGATCAGCCAGATGGACCTGCCGATCGTCGGCAAGGGCCACCTGGACATCGCCCTGGAAGACGGCACCATCAAGCGCATCGGCGTGACCCGCGCGCACCTTGAAGAAGATGCCGGCAAGAGCCTGCACGAAGACTTCAACGGCGCCACCGGCATCGACCTGAACCGCGCCGGCACCCCGCTGCTGGAGATCGTCTCCGAACCGGACATGCGCAGCGCCAAGGAAGCCGTGGCCTACGTCAAGGCCATCCACGCCCTGGTGCGCTACCTGGGCATCTGCGATGGCAACATGGCCGAAGGTTCGCTGCGCTGCGACTGCAACGTGTCGATCCGGCCGAAGGGCCAGACCGAGTTCGGCACCCGCTGCGAGATCAAGAACGTCAACTCGTTCCGCTTCATCGAACGTGCGATCAACAGCGAGATCCAGCGCCAGATCGACCTGATCGAGGACGGCGGCAAGGTGGTGCAGGAAACCCGCCTGTACGACCCGAACAAGGACGAGACCCGCTCCATGCGCAGCAAGGAGGAAGCCAACGACTACCGTTACTTCCCCGACCCGGACCTGCTGCCGGTGGTCATCGAGCCAGGCTTCCTCGACAGCGTGCGCGCCGCCCTGCCGGAGCTGCCACCACAAAAGGTCGAGCGCTTCCAGAGCCAGTACGGCCTGTCGGCCTATGACGCCAACGTGCTGGCCTCCAGCCGCGAGCAGGCAGACTACTTCGAACAGGTGGTGAAGATCGGCGGCGATGCCAAGCTGGCCGCCAACTGGGTGATGGTGGAGCTGGGCAGCCTGCTGAACAAGCTCGGCGTCGAGATTGACCAGTCGCCGGTCAGTGCCGAATACCTCGGCGGCATGCTGTTGCGCATCCGTGACAACACCATCAGCGGCAAGATCGCCAAGACCGTGTTCGAGGCCATGGCCGCGGGCGAAGGCGATGCCGACAGCATCATCGAAAGCCGCGGCCTCAAGCAGGTCACCGATACCGGCGCGATCGACAAGATGCTCGACGAGATGCTCGCCGCCAACGCCGAACAGGTCGAACAATACCGCGCCGCCGATGAAGCCAAGCGCGGCAAGATGTTCGGCTTTTTCGTCGGCCAGGCGATGAAAGCGTCGAAAGGCAAGGCCAACCCGGGGCAAGTGAACCAATTGCTCAAGGCCAAGCTCGAAGGGTGACCCCAATCGCGGTGCAAGTCGCATCGGCGCACCGCCGTTCCCACGATCTGTCGTGGGAGCGGGCTTGCACCGCGATCGTCTGCGGCAACACCGGAGTGTCCGACTTGCTAAAACGATCCCTCACCACCCTCACCCTCTTCTCCGTCCTGGCCGGCTGCGCCAGCCACGACATCGACCCCCGCGGTTACAACGAAACCGGCACCGCCTCCTATTACGGTTCACGCCACCATGGCAAACGCACTGCCAGCGGCGAGCCCTTCAACCAGTATGGCCTCACCGCCGCCCACCGCAGCCTGCCCTTTGGCAGCCGTGTGCTGGTCACCAACCTGGCCAACCAGCGCAGCGTTGTGGTACGCATCAACGACCGTGGCCCGCACACCCGCGGCCGGCTGATCGACCTTTCACGCGCCGCCGCAGAAAAAATCGACATGCTCCGTAGCGGAACCGCGCGAGTCCGGGTACAAGGTCTGAGCGATTGACCTGACTGGAGCCCTCGCCATTTTCGACCTGGCCACCCTCCCCGCCTTCAGCCTGCTGCAACTGGGCCTGGGCCTGCTGCTGATGATCTTTGGTGCCGAGCTACTGGTACGCGCCGCTCTGCGCCTGGCCAGCCGCCTGCACGTGCGCCCTCTGATCATCGGCCTGAGCCTGGTCGCCTTCGGCAGTACGGCGCCACAGCTGACCGTGAGCCTGCAAGCCGCCTACCAGGGCGCGCCGGATGTCGCTGTGGGCAGCGTCGTGGGCAGCAACATCTTCAACGTGCTGGTGATCCTGGGCCTTGCCGCACTGATCATTCCGCTGCGTGTGTCACGCCAGCTGGTGCGCCTGGATATCCCATTGATGATCCTCGCCAGCGCCCTGGTATACCTGCTCGCGCTCAACGGTGAACTGGGGCGGCTCGAAGGCGGCCTGCTACTGCTCGGGTTGACCGGTTACCTGGCCATGCTCTGGCATCAGTCGCGCCACTACGCCCGCACCTACCCGGCGCCATGCACCAAGCACGCCAGCCCGCTGCGCTTCTGGAGCGGGGCACTGCTGCAGATTCTCCTGGGGCTGGGGCTGCTGAGCCTGGCGGGTTACCTGGTACTGGAGGCAGCCGTCGAGGTGGCGACCGACCTGGGCCTGTCCGAACGCATCATCGGCCTGACCGTGGTTGCGGTATGCACCTCGCTGCCGGAACTGGCCGCCGCGCTGATCGCGGCCCTGCGTGGCGAACGGGAGATCGCCGTGGGCACGGTGATCGGCAGCAACCTATTCAACCTGCTGGCGGTGCTGGGGCTGACGGCAGTGACCGCACCCGCTCCCTTGTCGATTTCACCCAATGCACTGGACTTCGACCTGCCGGTGATGCTCGGCGTCGCCGCGCTGTGCCTGCCAGTATTCTATTCAGGCTACCGGGTAACCCGCGCCGAAGGCCTGGTATTCCTGTGTCTTTACCTGGCCTACGGCCTGCACGTGGTGACCTTCACCACCGGCCTGCCATTGGCCGGACGCCTCGAACAACTGATGCTGTTCTATGTAATGCCGGTGCTCGGGGTCGTGCTGCTTTACACGACGATCCGCGCCTGGCGCCGCCAACACTAAGGAAAACAACATGGCCGACACGAAACAGACGGGTGAACGTATTCGCCGCCAGGTGATGGGCGATGCGTTCGTCGATCGCGCCCTGGGCAACGCAACGGCGTTCACCCAACCGCTGCAGGACTTCGTCAACGAACATGCATGGGGCAGCGTCTGGGCCCGCGACGGGTTGCCGCTGAAGACCCGCAGCCTGATCACCCTGGCCACTCTGACCGCGCTCAAGTGCCCGCAGGAACTCAAGGGCCACGTACGTGGGGCGTTGAACAATGGCTGCACGGTCGAGGAGATTCGCGAGGCGTTGCTGCATTGCGCGGTGTATGCAGGGGTGCCGGCGGCGATCGATGCGTTTCGCGCGGCGCAGGAAGTGATCGACAGCTATCAGGCGAGTACCGCGGATTAAACGGCGAAACGCCAGAGGCTCATGGAGATCCCCTGGCGCCCGTCAAGACGACCTGCCTCAACCAACCGGCCGCAGGCCCTGGCTCATTCCGAACAGAAACAGTAAAAGATCATGATCTGGCTGAGCCTGCGCCTGGTCAGCCTTCACCACACGAGGCAACGGGCACTGCCCACCCTTCCCGGCCTTGCTGAACACCATGGGCCGCGGTTGCTCCCAGGCCGCCGCCGCTGCGGTAGTCACCGCTAACGCCGCAACCAGGAACAAAGCTCGAGCGATTTCTAGTTTCATTGCCCTAAACCTTTGACAGCGCTGCCAAACGCCATTTGGTAAAAGTAGAGCAAGGTTTGCCACTCCGCTTCACTGAACGACGAGTGGCGACGCAATTGACGCAGGTCGTTGTACGCCGCCCGCTGGCAACTGATGCGCCGACGGCATTTCTCCAAATCCAGCAATGCGACCTCCACCCGGGCCTGCTCGCCTTCGCCATATACCTTGACGAACACATGCTTGCCATACAGGCAACCATGCTGCCAATGGCCCAGGTGCATGCGCGCCAGATTGTCGGCCAGGTCCTTGAACATGCGCTCTTGCACTGCCTGTGGGTATCGCTCGCGAGCCCCCGAGGCATGCCAGGTGTCAAGATCGACAAAGCCGTCTAGGGCTTCACTGACCAGCAACGCACGCCACTGGTGATCGGCGTCACGCTCGGCACCTGCATAGACGATACGGGGTACCCGCACGCCCAGTTGCTCGAAACTGTGCAACGCATCAAGTTCGCGCAACACCGTGGGGCGCCCGAAGGGATGCAGAAGGCTGCGGTAGATATGCCCGACCTGGCGTTTCGCATACAGCATGTGGCCGTGGTCATCACTCAGTCGTTGCACGCCGCTCTCGCCGCCACGCCGCTGGTTGGGTTCCTCGACCCATTCCCCTTGCTGCTGCCAGTAAAAATCGAACTGTCTGGATTGATGCTGCGCTACCGCCATGACCCTTTACCCCTTGCGCAATACGTAAACTCGCCACATGGCATAGAACGGCAGAAAGTCGAGACGTTCCTGGATTCTGAAGCCTGCTGAGGAAAACTCTTCTTCCACTGTAGCCGCAGGTAACACAAATCGATTTTGGTAGCTGTCCTGCGCAGCCCGGAGGCTGCGCCGAGCCTCAAGCTTGCGCCGACGCCAAGCTTTGAAATTGCCGTCCACCCACAACGACAAAATCACACTATCGCGGCTAACCCTTTGAAATTCAGAGAGAATTTTCTTTCGATGCGCGGGATCACCTATGTGATGGAACAGGCGCATGCAGAAAATGCTGTCCACCGCGTTGTCCGGCAGATCGATCGCAAAGGCGGAAGTCTGCAAGGGCCGTACCCGCTTGACGATCTCTGGCGGTTGTGCCGCACAGGCTGTCTCAATCATCGCGGCAGAATTATCTGCCCCGATGATGACCCGGTTGGCTTTTTCCGCCAGCAAAGGCCAGAACCGTCCTGCACCACAGGGCAGATCGAGCACCAGCCCCGGCTCGCCGGCAAGCGCCAGGGCTCGTCGTGCCAGTTGTTCGTCGCGCTGGTGGGAAAGGCGCCGAGCCAGGCCATCCTGGTGCTTGAGAAAATACTGACGAGCATGATCCCGGTCGTATTTTTCCGAGAATTCGAGTTTGATGGGGCTACGCATTGGGCATCTCCTGACTCCAGTGCGCCCACCTTATGCAGGCGGACGTTGGCGTCAGGTCATGCCTATGTGAAAAATCCGTAGGAAAAATCAGCAGGTGTTACCGGAAGTTAATCCGGATCCAATATCCCGTCGGATCCCGGCGGCAGTGGGGCTCCCTGGCTCAGGTCGACCCGGAAACGGCAACCATGGGGCAGCGTTGTCGTCAGGGTCACGCGCCAGCCCTGGTCGTCACAGATGCGCTGCACCAGTGAAAGGCCTAGCCCCAACCCTTCGCCCCGACGCTCGTCGCCTCGCACGAAGGGCCGGAACATCGCTTCGCGCTGCTCCTCAGGGATTCCTACCCCACTATCTTCCACGCTGAAGCCATTGGCCTCCAGGCTGAGACGGATATAACCGCTATCGGTGTAGTGGGCGGCATTGCGCAACAGGTTGCCCATCACCGACTGCAGGAATGTAGCGTTGTACAGCACCGGGCTGGCGCTTACCCGGCCGTCGTAATACAGCGCCAGTCCCTTCTGTTCGATGGTGTCGCGCCAAACGCCGATCAAGTCATCACCTACCTCGCGCAGCGACGCCCGTGAGGCCACAGCGCCCTCGTCTCGCTGCGCCCTGGCGAGCATCAGGAAAGTCTTGACCAATTCGCGCATCTCCTCGGTCGCCCGGACGATACGCTCGACATGGCTGCGAGCACGGGGTTCGAGATTGGGGTTTTCCATCAACAGCTCGCACGAAGTGGCCAGGACCATCAGCGGCGTTCGCAGCTCGTGGCTGACATCACTGGTGAACAAGCGCTCACGGGTCAACGCATCACGCAGGCGGCCCAGGGTATCGTCGAAAGCGACGGCCAACTGGCCGACCTCGTCCGCCGCATAATCCGGTGCCAATGGCGGCGCCAATCCCAGCAACTGGTCACGGTGGCGGACCTGGCGCGCCAGACGGATCACCGGTGCCATCACACGTCGCGCCAGCAGCCAGCCGAGAATCACCGCAAGGGCCAGGCTGAGCACGAAACCGACCACGACAACGGCGAACAACACTCGCTCGCGCTCTTCGAAGTCGCTCTGATCCTGCAGCAGCACATAACGTCGGCCGTCAACGATCTCGACCATCGCGTGGTACGAGAGCTGATCACGAAATACCTCGTGAAAACCTGCATCCAGGTGACGCAGGTCCTTGGGTAGTTCGAAATCGTCGCGCCCGCCGCTGAAGTAGAACAACTGGTCGGGGCGCGGCCGGTGGCTCCAGTCGCTGACGCTGTCCATGCGCAGCAAGCGTTGCAGGTCGCCACCGAGCACCGAAGAGATCAACCGCTCTTCAACCAGGTGCACTGTGGCGACAATGCCGAAGGCAAAGGCCCCGGCCACCAGCGCGCTCATCAGCGCAAAGGCGATGATGATGCGCTGGGCAAGGCTCTGCTTAAACTCCATCACGGCCCTCGGCGAGGCGATAGCCGACGCCATGGACGGTATGTAGCAACGGTTTTTCGAAAGGCTTGTCAATCACCTGGCGCAGCTGGTGCACGTGGCTGCGCAGGCTGTCGCTGTCGGGGCAGTCATCGCCCCACAAGGCTTCTTCCAGTACTTCGCGGCGCAGTACATGGGGGCTCTTCTGCATGAGTACGGCCAGCAGTTTCAGACCGACAGGGTTGAGCTTGAGCAGACGGCCCTGGCGGGTCACCTCGAGGGTGTCGAGGTCGTAGGTCAGGTCAACCACCTGCAAGGTGCGCCGGCCGCCCCCCTGGGCACGGCGCAGCACTGCCTCGATGCGCGCGGCCAGCTCCGACAAAGCAAACGGCTTGAGCAGGTAGTCGTCTGCGCCCGAGCGGAAGCCTTGCAGGCGGTCGTCCAGCTGGTCGCGGGCGGTGAGCATGATCACCGGGGTGTCGCGGCGGGCATCCTCGCGCAGACGTTTGCACAGCGTGTAACCGTCGATGCCCGGCAGCATGATGTCGAGCACAATCAGGTCGTAGTGTTCGGTCGCGGCCAGGTGCAGGCCAGACAGGCCATCCTGGGCACAGTCGACGGTGTAGCCCTTCATGCCGAGGTAGTCGGCCAGGTTGGCCAGAATATCGCGGTTGTCTTCAACCAAAAGAATGCGCATCAAGATCTCCTTTGCGGCGCTTCGCCGGGCGCGGCAGGCGCAGCTTACGGCCATTGCGCGCATGGTGCCATGCCCTGAAGCTAAAACACCGGCCTTGACAGTTTTTTCACCGATCATTCACGGACACAGGATAGCGGCCCGAGGACAATGCACCGTCTCGTCCACCCTCTGGAGTCACCATGCAGGCTAGCGTCTCCCCTCGTCCGATCAACCCATGGCTTTACCTGGGCATCCCGTTTATCACTGTCGTGACCCTTGTTTTGCTGGAATGGACTTCGCTGGACATGGACCTTGCCAACCTGTTCTACGAACCGACCGCCGGCGGATTCATTGGCCGCCACAGCTATCTGCTGGAAAACATCCTGCATGACCGCGTCAAGCAGGGTGTGATCCTGTTCGGTCTGCTGGCATTGACCGGGTTCGCCCTGAGCTTCTTCTGGAACCGAGTGGCGGGCTGGCGCCGCGAGCTAGGCTGCCTGGTACTGGCGCTGGCGCTGTCGACGGCCTTCGTCACGCCACTTAAGAAGGTTACCCAGGTACAGTGCCCCTGGAGCTTGACGCAGTTCGGTGGCAAGGAGACCTACAGCAAGTTGCTCGAAGCCCGTCCGGCCACCGACAAGCCTGGCCTGTGCTGGCCCGGTGGGCATGCGGCGACCGGGTTCTGCCTGTTCGGCCAGTTCTTCATGCTGCGTGACCGCAAGCCACGTCTGGCCCGGGTCGCGCTGGCAGTGGCCTTCGTCGCCGGGTCGGTGCTGTCGATCGGGCGGATGATGCAGGGCGCGCATTTCCTGTCACACAACGTGTGGACAGCGGTGTTCTGCTGGCTGATCGGGCTGGGGTCGTACTACCTGATTCTGTATCGCCACGCGACGACCAAGCTACCTGCTGTCGAGCGCAGCGCAGCCTGATCCCTGGCAGGGACAAGGAAAACGAAGAAGCCCCGGTTCTCACGAACCGGGGCTTCTTCTTGGTACCGGGGGTAAGGCTGGCTTACATCATGCCGCCCATGCCACCCATGCCACCCATGTCAGGCATGCCAGCAGCTGGCTTGTCTTCCGGCAGGTCGGCAACCATGGCCTCGGTGGTGATCATCAGACCGCCGATCGAAGCTGCGGCTTGCAGGGCCGAACGGGTGACCTTGGCTGGGTCCAGGATGCCCATCTCGATCATGTCGCCGTACTCGCCGGTAGCGGCGTTGTAACCGTAGTTGCCCGAACCTTGCTTGACCTTGTCAGCGACAACACTTGGCTCGTCGCCGGCGTTGGCAGTGATCTGGCGAAGCGGCGCTTCGACTGCGCGACGCAGCAGGGCAATACCGACGTTCTGGTCTTCGTTGTCACCTTTGAGGTCAACGATGGCCGCCAGGGCGCGAACCAGGGCAACACCGCCGCCAGGCACCACGCCTTCTTCAACGGCTGCACGGGTAGCGTGCAGGGCGTCTTCAACGCGAGCCTTCTTCTCTTTCATCTCGACTTCGGTGCCTGCACCGACCTTGATCACGGCAACACCGCCAGCCAGCTTGGCCAGACGCTCTTGCAACTTCTCACGGTCGTAGTCCGAGGTAGTGTCGGCAACCTGGGCACGGATCTGGGTAACGCGCGCCTGGATGTCGGACTCTTCGCCAGCACCGTCGATGATGGTGGTGTTTTCCTTGGAAAGGATGACGCGCTTGGCGTTACCCAGGTGCTCCAGGGTGGCGGTTTCCAGGGACAGGCCGATCTCTTCGGAAATCACGGTGCCGCCAGTCAGGACAGCGATGTCCTGCAGCATTGCCTTGCGGCGATCGCCGAAGCCTGGTGCCTTGACTGCGGCGACCTTGACGATGCCACGCATGTTGTTGACCACCAGGGTAGCCAGGGCCTCACCCTCGACGTCCTCGGCAACGATCAGCAGCGGACGACCGGCTTTGGCTACAGCTTCCAGTACCGGCAGCAGCTCACGGATATTGGAGATCTTTTTGTCGACCAGCAGCAGCAGCGCGCCTTCAAGCTCAGCCACCATGGTATCCGGCTTGTTGACGAAGTACGGCGACAGGTAGCCACGGTCGAACTGCATGCCTTCGACGACAGACAGTTCGTTTTCCAGGCCCGAGCCTTCCTCAACGGTGATCACGCCTTCTTTACCGACTTTTTCCATGGCTTCGGCGATGATTTCACCGATGGAGTTGTCGGAGTTGGCGGAGATGGTACCTACCTGGGCGATGGCCTTGGAGTCGGCGCATGGCTTGGACAGGTTCTTCAGCTCGGCGACAACGGCAGCGGTGGCCTTGTCGATGCCGCGCTTGAGGTCCATCGGGTTCATGCCGGCAGCGACGGCCTTCAGGCCTTCGTTGACGATGGCCTGGGCCAGAACGGTGGCGGTGGTGGTGCCGTCACCGGCAGCGTCATTGGCCTTGGAAGCAACTTCCTTGACCAACTGGGCGCCCATGTTCTCGAAGGCGTCTTTCAGCTCGATTTCTTTGGCGACGGAAACACCGTCCTTGGTGATGGTCGGCGCGCCGAAGCTCTTGGCCAGAACCACGTTACGGCCTTTCGGGCCCAGGGTCGCTTTTACCGCGTCAGCCAGAACGTTGACACCAACCAGCATTTTCTTACGAGCGGAATCGCCGAATTTTACGTCTTTAGCAGCCATGATCGTTTAATCCTTGGAATTCTTTGGAGTAACGGGAAGTCGGGGAATCAGCCTTCGATGACGGCGAGGATTTCGTTCTCGGCCATGACCAGCAGGTCTTCGCCATCGACTTTCACGGTGTTGCTGCCCGAGTAAGGGCCGAAAACCACTTTGTCACCCACTTTCACGGCCAGCGCACGTACTTCGCCGTTGTCCAGGATGCGACCGGTACCTACCGCAACGACTTCACCGCGGTTTGGTTTTTCAGCGGCCGAACCCGGCAGGACGATACCGCCAGCGGTTTTCGATTCTTCTTCGCTGCGACGGATGACGACGCGGTCATGCAGAGGACGAAGTTTCATTGTCGATCTCTCCCAAATTGTGGTTTTCATCGGCCGGTGCCAGCACCGGCGGGTTGATTCGATCCGGCGTTGCCGGGGATGGCCCGCAAATGGCGAACCACCTGTGTCATGTCTGGTGTTGCCACCAGAAACCTTGCGGTGACCACATACATGAGGCCGCCAAAATCGATTACAAGGCTTGAGAGGAAAAATTTTCAGCCCCCCATCGCAAAAGCGGGCCTGCCTCGCGACAGCTTCAGCCATCGCGGGGCAAGCCCGCTCCTGCAACACACCCTGGGTATTATTTATCGCGTCGCTCGTACTCGCCCTCGATCACATTCGGACGATGCCCGCCATCGCGGGGCTGGGCCTGGAGCGGATCGTCCTGGAACGCCCGCTGGCGCAGGGCCTGCTCTTCGGCGCGGCGACGCAGCCGACCGACCACCAGGCGTCGAGTGAACGGCAGCAGGCACAGCAGGCCCAGCAAGTCACTGATGAAGCCCGGCAGCAGCAACAGGCCACCACCGACGGTGAGCATCAAGCCCTGGAACATGTCCTCGGCTGGCAGTTCGCCGCGCTGCAGGCTCTCCCGGGCACGCAGGGCGGTGGCCAGGCCAGCAACGCGCATCACCAGCACCCCGAGGGCGGAACCGGCGATGATCAGCAGCAGCGCCGGGAAGAAACCGATTGCCGCACTGACCTTGACGAAGACGAACAGCTCCAGCACGGGGAAAAGCAGTAACAGCAATAGAAAAGCACGCATCAAGGGTTCCTCGACGGAAGAGAATCTTCCTGTAAGACCATCAGATGGATGCCTCGACGCAGGTTTTCAACCCTCGCCTTGCGACGAACCGGGCCATACATCCGCACGAGCCAGCGAAACCAAGGCCTCGCGAACTTGTGTCGGGGTGTTGCAAGTAGTGGGGAAAGGCAACCAGTAGATGCCCTGGCCTATACGCAAGTGCATGCCCTCGCTGTCGATACCAACCATGTGTGCCGAACGCGGTAGCCCTGACAGTTTTGCATAGTGGTCAATAGCATTGGCATGGTCGTCATTCATATGCTCGATCATGCTTTGTTCGGCTTGGCCCGCAAAGGGATTGGCCAGCGTCACCTGATCTAGCCAGTGGATCGCGCCGAAACCACCGATGTAGCGGTGGCGTACTGGCTCAAGCACCCAGAAGTCGAAATCGTGAGCCTTATGGTAGTTCGCAGATTCGGGGAAATACCGGTAGTAGCGACTCGCAGCAGCCTCGATAGCGGCATCGTCAGTGAGTTTGCGGGCCTCGGCCATTACCGTCAGCCGCCCGACTGCCTGGACATCCTCGGCGTCGCGCTCACCCACCAACAGCGAGCATTTGGGATCCCGCTGCAGGTTATGGGTATGCTGGGCGATGCGGCTGATGAGGATGAGCGGATGACCGTCGGCGTCGAGGCAATACGGCACCACCGAGCCGAATGGGAACCCTGGCATCGATTTGGAATGCGTGGAGAGGACACCGCGGTATTCCTTGAGCAGCAGTTCCCGGGCGGGGCGAAGGGCGTTGGTACTCACTGGAGAGGCTCCTGAAAAAATCAGCTGCAAGCTATAAGCTACAAGCGACAAGAAAAAGCAAGGCGGCACCGTCCGTTGAGACCGCACACACGACGCTTGCTTGCCGTTTGTAGCTTACTGCTAACGCCTGTTTTTACCAGGTAACGCCGAATCCGGCGGTATAGCGGGTTTTGTCCAGATCGCTGTCGCGGGTGCCCTTGATCAGGTCCTTTTCGGCCTTGAGGTTGAGCGAGGCCCACTCCGTGACTTTGTAACGCAGCCCCATCTCGGCATCCAGCGAGTAGTCGGCGACGCCGCCCAGCGGCTTGCCAAACTCGCCATTGGTGAAAAACTCGACTTTTTTGCCGATCAGGTAGCGGTTGTAGTCCCATTTCACCGCGGCGGAATAGAAATTGTCCTTGCCGCCATCGCGGTACTCGAAGTCCGTGCGGTTGATCAGCGAACCCAGCGAGAACGCGCCGAGTTCGTCGTCCCAGAACTGATAACCCGGGCCGGTACCGACGGTGCGCTGGCGGGCCAGATCCTCGATATGGTCACGCTTGTATTCCAGGCGCCCCTGCCAGAACCACTTCTCGGTGATGAAACGGTCGAGCGCGTACTCGGCGCTCCAGTTATTGGTGGTGGTGACATCGTCCTTGGTCTCGCGGTTGTACTCGCCCTCGGCGTTGTGCCGCCAACGGCCATGACGGGCGGTGGTCTTGAAGCTGACGTCATAGTCGTCGGTGTTGTTCTCGGCGCGCTTGTAGTCCATCGCCACATCGACGTTGCCCTTCCACAGGAAGTCTTCGACCACGGGGCGCGGCTTCATGATCTGCTCGATGCTGGCCAGCTCCACGGTCTTTGGCGCCTCGCCATTGGCCAGAGTCACCTTGCCGGGTTCAGCGGCTTTCAGCGACTTGGCCTTCTCGCCGCTGTACGCATCTTGCTTGACCAGCAGTTCCTGATCGCTTTCCAGCGTCTTCACCTGTTTCCAATCCAAGGCGATCGAACCGCCATAGGGGGTTTCCAGCAGCAGCTTGCCGCCATCGAAGACCTTGATCTTGCCGCTCAGGCGGTCACCGTTCTTCATCCACACGGTGTCAGCGAGCACGGGCGTACAAAGGGATGCAGCGATGAAACACAGCAGGGTTCTAGAAGACATAAGCGCAATATGGGTTCGATTCGACGAAAAAGCCGGGCATTATCCAGATACCGACAACCTGAGCAAGGACAGACCCAGACCATGCCGATGAGTTCCACTCGCATTTGCCGCGACCTTCTGTCCGGTTTCATCTGCAGGACAGGGATCTCCTGATGTGCGCCCTCGATCCAGCTGCGGCGCAAGATGCAGATGCCCGACGAATGGCGCTGTATTCTGTACTCGGCCAGGTACCGGAGGGAAAAGTCGTCAGCTACGGGCAACTGGCCGAGCTTGCAGGCCTTGGCCGCGCGGCGCGGTGGGTGGGGCGCACACTTTCGCAGCTACCGCAGGACACTCGCCTGCCCTGGCACCGGGTGCTGGGCGCGGGTGGCAGGCTGAGCCTGGCCCTGGGCACGCCCTCGGGCGACGAACAACGCGCCCGGCTACGCGCAGAAGGCGTGAATGTGGCTAATAATCGTGTGGATATGGCGCGCCATGGCTGGCGTCCGATGGAGCACAGCGGTTAGAGTGCGCGCTTTGTTTTCGCAAACCTTGAGGCAGATGTTGGCCCATGCCCCGTAAAACCTGGCGCGCTGCGCTCGCTGCCTATGCCAGCCCGTCAACTTTGGTGCTTTTGCTGCTCGGATTCGCCGCCGGCCTACCGTACATGCTGGTGTTCTCGACGCTTTCTGTATGGTTGCGCGAGGCCGGCGTGGCCCGCGAGACTATTGGCTACGCCAGCCTGATCGGCCTCGCCTACGCCTTCAAATGGGTCTGGTCGCCGCTGCTCGACCAGTGGCGCCTGCCACTGCTCGGCGGCATGGGCCGGCGCCGTTCGTGGCTGCTGCTGTCGCAGGTGCTGGTGGTGCTAGGGCTGGTCGGCATGGGCTTCTGCGATCCGCAGAAACACTTGTCGTGGCTTGTCGCCCTGGCAGTGCTGGTGGCCTTCGCCTCGGCCACCCAGGACATCGCCGTCGACGCCTACCGCCTGGAGATTGCCGACGACCAGCGCCAGGCCGCCCTGGCCGCCAGCTACATGGCCGGCTACCGGGTCGCCGCACTGCTGGCCACTGCCGGTGCGCTGTTCTTCGCCGAGTGGTTCGGCTCCACCGGTTTCAGCTACTTGCACGAAGCCTGGACCGGCACCTACGTGCTGTTCGGCGTGCTGATGCTGCCCGCCGTGTTCACCACCCTGGTGATGCGTGAGCCGCCGGTCCCCCTGCGCACCCAGCTGTCGGCCGCGCGCTATGGCTTGATGCACCAGCTGGCGTCGGTGTTCGTACTGATCATCCTGCTGGTCTCGGTGCCGGCAAGTTTCACCCAGATGTTCAACACCGATTGGGGCAGCGTGGCGTTCGGCGACGCGACCATGCTCGACCTGCTGCTCGAAGATCGGGCCTTCCTGCGCCTGATCCTCTATGTGCTGCTGACCTGGGCCTGCCTGTCATCCCTTGGCCGTCGCGGCCTGGCGCCGGTACTCACGCCGGTCAACGACTTCATCGTGCGCTATCGTTGGCAGGCGCTGCTGTTGCTTGGGCTGATCGCCACCTACCGCATGTCCGATACGGTGATGGGCGTGATGGCCAACGTGTTCTACATCGACATGGGCTTCACCAAGGACCAGATTGCCAGCGTCAGCAAGATCTTCGGCCTGATCATGACCCTGGTCGGCGCCGGCGCCGGGGGCCTGCTGATCGTGCGCTTCGGCATCCTGCCGATCCTGTTCATCGGCGGCGCGGCCTCGGCAGCCACCAACATCCTGTTCCTGATGCTGGCCGACATGGGCCCGAACCTGGAAATGCTGGTGGTCACCATCTCGCTGGACAACTTCAGTTCGGGGCTTGCCACCTCGGCCTTCGTCGCCTACCTGTCGAGCCTGACCAACCTGAAGTTCTCGGCCACCCAGTACGCCCTGCTCAGCTCGATCATGCTATTGCTGCCACGCCTGATCGGCGGCTATTCCGGAGTCATGGTGGAAAAGTTCGGCTATCACGACTTCTTCCTGGTCACCGCGCTGCTGGGTGTGCCGACGCTGGTGCTGATCGCGCTGCACTGGCGCCAGGAAGTCGGTCGGGGAAAGCCGGCGCCGGTCGAGAGCCCGGCGGCTGAACAACACTAGGCCTTCACTGGCCTCATCGCGGGGCAAGCCCGCTCCCACGTATTCAGTCTGAGGACTGCGTGGGAGCGGGCCTGCCCCGCGATGTTTCTACTATGTCGCAGTTCCGTCCCCCGAACGCCCGCCTACCACGAACCACAAGGGCCACAGCGCAAGCGCGCCCGCCACGCCCGCAGCCAGGGCAAAGTGCATCAGGCTGGCACCGCCCCCCAGCATCGCCAACACCGCACCGCCCAATCCCAGCAAAGCGATGGTGATCATGCCCAGCATCGCCGACACCAGGCCCTTGCTCTGCTCACTGGAGAACAGCGTCATGCGGTACAGCACCGCGTTGGCCACGCCCAACCCCAAGGCGTACAGCGACATGCCGGAAACCACGCTGGTCACCGTTGGCCAGAGCCAGGTTGCCAGCGCCATCAGCGACAAGCCAGCCAGGTATGGCCACAGAGCGCCACGCACCAAGGCCGGCAGCGGGTAGCGATCGGCGATACGGTTGATGATAAGGTTACCCAGGATCAGCCCGCCGAACACCGGCAATTGCCAAAGCGCGTATTCCATCGTGCTCAGGCCTTCATCATGGATCAGCAGCACAGGTGACAGGCCGATCCAGCCAATAAGAGGCAAACCTACCAGTCCCAGCGCCGCGCTACCGGCCACGAAACGACGATTGCCCAGCAACTGGCCATAACCTGCCAGCAATGGCAGCAGATGAATGGGCGTGAACGGCAGGCACGAGCCGTCGCGGCGCTCCACCCCCAGAGTTTCCGGCATCAGCCGGTAGAGCAGCAGCCAGCACAGCACCGCGCCGCCGGCGAAGGCCACGAACAGCCACCGCCAGTCCAGCCACTGCAGCATCAGGGTGCCCACCAGTGGGCCAAGCAACGGCGACAGCAGCGCGATGTTGGCCAGCAGCGCCATCATGCGCACCGCGTCGGCCTCGCTGAATGCCTCGTTAAGCGCCGGGTAGCTGACTGTGACGACGAAACCCAGGCCGATGCCCTGCAACAGCCGCAGCAGGTTGAACACACCGATATCCTGGGCCCAGAAGGTTGCCAGGCACGCCCCCCCGAAGAACACACAGCCCGCCAGCAACAGCGGGCGCCGGCCATAGCGGTCGGCCAACGGGCCGATCAGCCATTGCAGCAGCACGCCACCCAGCAGGTAGAGGTTGAGGGCATGGGGAATGTATTCGGGGCTGGCCTGGAGATCGCCGACCACGACCGGCATGGCGGGCATGACCGCGTCGCTCGCCAGATAGGTCAATAGTTCGAACAGCGCCAGGGTGAGGCCGAACAGCAGGGCGCGCAGGGGAGTGATATACAGCAGAGGTTTCATGGCGGACATCGGATTGGCAGGCAAGATCAGGGTGTATGCCAGATATGGCAGCGCCTGGCTGTGAACAAGTGTAAAAAACAGGGCCGCGTGGCGCCCCCAACCCCGGGACGCCGCCCCCCCCCCAGGGGGGGGGGGAACGAGGGGGGCGGCCGGGCCGCGGAGGGGGGGG